>JBAZNK010000005.1 GCA_041649255.1 bacterium | reverse complement strand
ATACCCGAGTGAAATTCACCCTGCCCTCCCATTCTACGCCATCCAAAGTTTGAAGTAATTTCTCCTTGCGCGGGCCAGACAGAGGGAGTGGCATTAAGTATTTTCTCCGTTCTGTTAATTGAATGAGCAAGCTCATCAAAACTCTGGGCCACAAAATTAGTCCTGTTTTTTAATATTTGTAAAGATTCCGTCAGCTTATCTACTATTCCAATAGAAGACCATTGAATTCTCGCACCACCAACTCCTAATTTTTCCAGGTCTTCACCTATGGTGTCTAATCCCCACACTAATCTATTCTTATTATCTATATTAACCAGCGAATCCAATTTTACATTCAAAACACTTATGTTGTTCAACATTTTTTGTATCGAAGTCGTAAGTTGTTCATTTTTCTTCTTCTGTTTAAAAAAGTTAGCCTTATGAATACTGGAATTAACGAACTGGAATACGGTAAAAGTGGAACTAAAAAACGTGCAAACAACAATACTCATTGCAACAACTATGTGAACAAGATTAATCCTTATAATCTTCTCCCCTATACAGATAGTCCAATATTTCATATATTAACACTAAAAATACCCAATTTCTATGTGCTTGTCAAGAAAAGTTTTTAAAATAACCCCAATTAATACTCTATTATTTTACAAAATGTTTTTAATTTCAAATCCTTATTCAAATTAGACATAGTTTCTTTATGTTCTAAAGCCGTCAACCAGACTTTATTTTTAAAATATTTTCTTAATATCGTGTCTATTGAACCTAATTCTTCGTATGTAATATTGAACTGTATATTTACAACCATATTCCTACGATAAGTTCTGTATTCTCCAATCTTAAATGGAGACACTGCCAAAGGCCAGGGGACATCTTTTGTAAGTAAAAATAATTGTATTTCTGATTCTCCTTTGGTAAGACTGGAAATAATTAAAGGGAAAAATAAATATGGGGACTTGAATTCATATATAATTGGGTTTATGCTTGAGATTTCTTTGTTTAATTCTATTACGTCAAATACAAAATATACGATACTGTCTTCCATATAATGAGAAATAATGCTACCCAATCCTGCGGGCGTAGATATGCTGTCCATATTTTCCGACTTAATGAATTCCTGTGCCCATTTTTGAAATTCTTTTATGTTCAATGCTTTTACACAGGTTATGTTGTGCGCACCAACTTGTTTATGAAATAATATTTCCACCCCTTCTTGTCTCGGGACAGAAAGAGAACTTTCCGATTTCATTCCCTTTGTTTTAGGGGCAGGTCTATGTTTCATTATTAGTCTCTGAACTTCCTTAAAGGACTCTATTTTTCCTTCTTTGACTTTGGGTTTTGAGGGTAACGGCAATATTTCTATAACCTTTGTATTTGTATCTGCATAAGCATCTACAGCCAATATCAAACACTCTTTTGTGCCATTCCATGCAATAATTGCTTTTTGCCCGGGTTCGTATATGGAAATATTTGGCATAACGGAAAACATACCCTTATCCGCAAAAACCAAATTACCAAATAATATAAAACATAAAATAATCTTTTTCATTGTTTAATCCTCTAAAAGTTTCTTTTTTTGTCAATAAAAATTAGAAATGAAAAACAATTTTAATCTTTAATTTTCATCAAGCAAGTTTCATTTTTTGTAAAATCTTAAAATTGCTTTATTTATAAGCATTTTATGTATAATTCAATTTTTTATCCAAAATAAGACTATCCTAAAAATAATTGTCTTGCTTTGTTTTTATCAATAATAAAAGGAAAATTAAGATATACCAAACTTTGAAATAAAAAACTTTTTTCTAATTGAAATTTTTTCTTGACAATAATAATTCATTCAGTATTCTGCGATTAATTATTTTTATGCTGGAGGTTAAGGAGCTTCTGGCCAAAGAGAATTTATTTTATGAGAAATGGGGGAAGAAAAAAGTTGTGCTGCTTTAGGCAGTCATATTTTGCTGGAGTTCCATAGTTGTTCGGCAAACTTAAAAGACTCGGCGAAGGTAAGAGAAATTTTACTTGGCGCTGCGAAGGTCGCCCACGCTCACATTGTAGATTCATTTTTCCACCAGTTTAATCCCCACGGCGTTTCCGGAGTTATTGTTATTTCCGAATCTCATTTTGCCATTCACACTTGGCCCGAGCATAACTACGCAGCTATCGATTTGTTCTCTTGCAGCGATGACTTATTGGCAGAAGATGCCGTTAAGTTCCTGAAAGAGGCATTCGGACCAAAATCTGTGAGCGTATTAAAACTTGACCGAGGCAATTTATCTGCTTGAGTCAAACCGATAACTTAAAAGGTAATTCCATTTTTATTTATGAATAAGAATGTTTGGTATAAAGGGTCTGATTATTTTTCTCAGGATTTCTGCATAAGCTTTAAAGTTAATTCCATCATACATAAAGAAAAAAGCAAATATCAAACAATTGAAATAGTCGATACTCCCGCGTTTGGAAAAATGTTATTACTGGACGGATTTATTATGACAACTGATAAGGATGAAAAAGCTTATCATGAAATGCTGGTTCATCCTGCAATGACAGTTCATCCCGACCCTAAAAAAGTTCTGGTTATAGGCGGGGGAGATGGGGGGACAGTAAGAGAAATTCTGAAATATCCTGTAAATAAAATTACTCTTGTAGAAATAGATAAAAAAGTAATTGAGACATCAAAAAAGTTTCTCCCGGAATTAAGCAAGGGCCTCAATGACCCAAGAGTAGAAGTTGTTATTATGGATGCGGCCGTATATGTAAAAAAAGCAAAAGAAAAATATGACATAATATTGGTAGATTCTGCAGGTACAAGAGGTCCCGGCGTTGTGCTTTGCGAAAAAGAATTTTTAAACAATACGATAAAAAATATTTCTCCCGATATATGGGTAGCACAATCAGAATCCATTTTCTGGGGAAATGATTTTAGAAAAACATACTCCGCCACTTTAAAAAAATTATTTAATATTGTAAGAACATATCTTACCTATATATCAAGCTATGGTGGAGCATGGACATTCACCTTTGCTTCGGATACGCTTGACCCACTTATCCCAAGGCGGGAAGCAAAAGGAAAACTATGGTACTATAATACTGTTGTTCATCATGCAGCTTTTCAATTACCGGAACATCTATCAAAAACAAAACCTGAAAATTTTAGTTACTTTAAATAACCTATGAATTATTGCATTTCTGAGAGAGAAGAGCATGTAAAAGCTACTGCTCAAAAAATTGCGAAAGAGAAGATAATTCCTCAACGAGAACTTCTCGATGAAAAAAAAGAGTTTCCCCATGAAATCGTGAAAGAACTAACTGATACGGGAATGTTTAGATTGTTTATTCCAAAAGCCTATGGCGGGGATGGTGGAGGAGACACAGAACTGTGCATTATAGTTGAGGAAATTGGGAAAGCTTGCGCGGCAGTGGCAACAACTTATGCGGCAAGCGCACTTGCAGCTACTCCTATAATACTTTTTGGGAGTGAAAATCAAAAAATGAAATACCTGTCAAAAATAGCACAGGGAAACTTGGCTAGTTTTTGTCTTACGGAACCTTCTGCCGGTTCAGATGCGGGAGGCATACAAACAAGAGCAATAAAAGAAAACGACTTTTATATTATAAATGGAGCAAAACAATGGATAACTAATGGCGGAGAAGCTGAAGTTTACGTTGTGTTTGCGGCTACTAATCCTTCAAGAGGAGCAAGAGGATTATCTGCTTTTATTGTGGAAAAAGAAACCCCCGGAATAAGTTTCGGTAAAATAGAAGATAAGCTTGGCATTAGAGCAAGTTGCACAAGAGAAGTAATATTTGAAAATTGTAAAGTCCCGGCGGAAAATCTCATAGGAAAAGAAGGTGTCGGATTTATAGTTGCTATGAGGACTTTTGATCATACAAGGCCCGGGGTAGGCGCATTAGCCGTTGGAATAGCGCAAGGGGCATTAGATGAGTTAATCGCTTATGCAAAACAAATTAAAGCCCCATTGTCTTTGTTTGAACAAATAGCAGAGTTATATACAAAAGTAGAAGCGGCGAGAGCGCTTGTATATTCAACTGCAAGATATTTAGATTCAGGAGCAAAAGATGTTTCGATGTATTCCTCTATGTCAAAGTTATTTCCTTCGGAAGTGGCAATGGAAGTAACTTCAAAAGTAATAGAATTGTTTGGCGTTTTCGGATGCAGAAAAAAATATGCAGTAGAAAAAATAATGAGAGATGCAAAAATTACACAGATTTATGAAGGAACTAACGAAATCCAAAAATTAATTATAGCAAATGCAATTGCAAAATGATTAGTTAGGCTTTGCGATCCGCCTAAGGCGGACGCAGTAGTCTAACTTATCCAGTTTTTATGATAATAACCTTTTTATTGTTTGCTTCCCTTGAAGCAAATAACATCGTAGATTCTGTTTTGTATCAAATAAAAGCAAAACAGCCAGAGAGTTGTTCTATGAGAGCGTCCTGTTCTCTTGACCCGGAAGCTAAAATAGAAGTAAAGTTTTCAAAAAGTAATGGGGTGGATGTTAAAAGTGAAAGCTTTGTCGGAGAAATAGCAAAAGGGGCATTAATGCTAACGGGATTCGGAGTATATAATTTCTGGAAGACCATTGAAATAAATAATATCTCATTAGAAGAAGGAAAGCAATCCGGGTATTGCTATTTGACCGTTATATCAAAGGATAGCAGTTTATTTACAAACGCAACATTAAAGATAAAAAAATCTACGTGGAAAATAGAAGAGGCGAAAATAAGTACTTTGGCAGATAAAATAACGGCTAAATTTATTTACAATGACAGGGGAATGCCTGTAACTATAGATACAGATGCGCAAGCATCAAAAATATTAATCAAAAATTCTTATAAACAAATATCTCCTAAAATATTCATACCCTTGAAAACAACTTTTATATCAACAACTTCTGACACTCCTGAAATACTTATAGAATATTCGCAACTTTAAGATATGAGGACAACTGTGTAAGAAGCAACTCCCTCGCCTTTTCCAATCAAACCAACACCTTCATTAGTTTTTGCTTTTACAGAAACACAGTTCACAGAAATATTTAGTAATTCGGCAATTTTATTTTGTATGTCGGGGATATATTGAGAAAGTTTCGGGGACTCGCAGATTACTACCGAATCAATGTTTGTAATTTTCGCACCCGTAATTTTCATTATCTCTTTCAGTAAAATACAACTGGATATATCTTTATATTTCGGGTCAGTATCAGGGAAATGGAAACCAATATCTCTTTTCCCAGATGCACCAAGTATTGCATCCCCAATAGAATGAAGTAATACGTCAGCATCGGAGTGCCCCAACAATCCTTTATTGTATGGGATTGTTATTCCTCCAAGAATAAATTTTCTACCTTCTATGAGTCTATGAAAATCGTATCCTATGCCTATTCTCATAATTTATTATTTCTCATTTCTTTCTTTTCTGTTTTAATCTCGTGTACATCGCGTGGAATCTTGTGGTTCCAATTCTGTTTTTTTCTTTTTCTTTTTCTGTATTTTATTACTATGAGTTACTCCTTTCCATCCTTCTTTTATCCGTGAAAATCCCTGCCTACCGGCAGGCAGGCGTGTTTGTTATCCGTGGCAAAAGCTCTTTCTGTTGTCTGCAATTCCGCATTCAGTATCGCTCCTGCGTACAAAAGGTCTTGCGGGTTAGTAATTTTTATATTGTTTTTTATTCCTTTGATAGTTTTAACTTTAACGCCAAGCCTTTCTACAAGGGCAGAATCATCCGTAGCATAAAATTTATCAAGGTAAGCCTTTTTGTAGGCAGATTTTAAAATACCTGTTCTGAACAATTGAGGTGTCTGAACCTCATAAACCTTATCTCTTGATAAATGTTTGCAAACAAAACCGGATTTTATTTCTTTTAATGTGTTGATCGAAGGAACCACAGGAATTACTGCATCGTATTTTTTGCTTGATTTAATTAAGTTTAATATAAGGGACGAGTCAATAAATGGTCTTACTGCATCGTGAACAAAGACAAACTCTGTGTTTACAAGTTTTAGTCCTTCGTTCACAGAGTCCTGTCGCTCTTTTCCACCCTTAATAACATAATATTTTTTATCGCCAGTCTTGTTTTCGGGTAGATATTTTTTCAGAAGGTTAATACAATAATTTACCCAATTTTTATGAGTAACAATGATTATTCTTTCTATTTCTTTTGTTCTATCAAAATGTTTTAATGTCCGTATAATTATTGGATATTTCTTTATTAGGATATATGGTTTGGGGATAGGAGAATTAATTCGTTTCCCTTCACCTGCTGCCGCGATTATCACGCTATAGTTTTTTGCCATTTAGAATCTATTTAGGGTTTAGTATTAATAATAATCTAAGTTTTAATACAATCCAGAATGCTTCCCATACAATCTTTTTAGACATTTTTGATGTACCTTGCGCACGGTCCATAAATATAATCGGCAGTTCGTATAATCGAAATTTTTTGCGATACGCCCAAAATACTGTCTCGATTTGAAAGCCATAACCATCCGACTTTATCCTGTTAAGGGGAAGATTCTCCAACACTTTACGAGAATAACACTTAAATCCGGCGGTTAAATCTTTAATAGGAACTCCTGTCATTTTCCTTGCATAAATATTAGCAAAGCTCGAAAGTATAAGGCGTGAAAGTGGCCAGTTTATGACGGAAATACCCGTTGCATATCTTGACCCTATAACTAAATCATATTCTTTCATTTTTTCGATAAATTTTGGAAGTTCTGCAGGGCTATGTGAAAAATCTGCATCCATTTCAAAAATATAGTCATATCCTTTGTCGATAGCGTATCTAAATCCTTCTTTATACGCACTTCCTAATCCCATTTTACCACTACGCTGGATAATATGAACTCTTGAATCTTTGTTAGAAAGCTGTTTTATGTATTCGCCTGTTCCGTCCGGAGAATTATCATCTACTATAAGCAAATTGATATCCGGAACAAATGACCATATAGTAGCAAGCAACTTTTCTATATTCTCTATTTCATTATAGGTAGGTATAATAATAAGATTTTTCATTTTAATCGTATGCTTCTAATTTTAATAATGATTATAACAACAAAAAGTAAGGATGCAAGCAAAGAAATAAGCGCGCCTAACTTAAAATAGAAAGAATCGTATACGAACTCAATTTTGTGCGCTCCCTTATCCAACTGAACTCCTCGTAAAATATAATCTGCAACATATAGTTTGTCTTTTTTGCCATCTACATAAACTTTCCAGTCCGGATGCCAGTTTTCCGACAAAACAAGAAATCCTGGAATGGCAAGATTTGCAGTACATATAATTTTATTTGGAGTATATTCATCTATTTTTACTGTTTCTAAATTCTGAATATTTGAGTCTGATAATTGGGGGGGTGAAACTTGTTTTACAAGTTGTTCTTCTAAAACAACGGTAGTTCTGGGATTAAAGTCAGGTTGTTTTAGTCTTTCAAGGGCAGAAGTTTTCGAAAGAATCTCAAAGTTGTGAACAAGTAATGCACGAGGAAGCGCAGATTCATTTCTGTAAACTGCTTTACCATCAGGAGTTTTATAGTCAATGATAAAACTGTTATGAAAATCTCTGAAGTCAATTCCCCATTGCCCTAAAAAACCCAGTTTAAAGTTTTCTATCATTTGTCGGGTGTTTTCAGGATATGGAGTCAAATCCTCCGGCAACCAGGCAGAGAAAACATATTTTACATTTAAGATATCCAGTAAGTTTTTATATCTCACCAAATTGGGTGGAGTAAACATTACGCTATTATCCGCTCCGATAAATTTTTGATACCGCTCACCCGGATTGGAGACATACCCGCCTACGCTTTGAATACCGTGAATACATAAATAACCGTCTGTCGTATGATCATACAAAAGAGGGAATACGCGATAAGAATAATCAGGAATATTTTCAGAGATAAGCGTTCCTACCATATCATCTGCCGCATAATATTCCGAAGGATGGGGGACTATTTTTAAAAACTGTTTTTCTATGCTCCACTGGTCAAAAATAAGAAGTCCTCCAACTAAAGCTATTCCTATCGGCAATTTTAATTTTTTTGCATAAAGAAGGAAAATGAGTACGCAATTCAATGCCGCAAGAAAAACAGCTTTTCCCAACCCTTCAAGAAAAACAGGATAATTTTTATAAAGGTTCTGGAGTTTGTATTGAGACATTTGGGCGCCATATTCACCCGTAAAAATAGGCCCAAAATGAGATTTAAAATATTCTAAGATAGATTCTTTTCCGGCAGAAAAAATTATTGCTAATACAGCAATTATCCCGAACATTATTCCTAAATAAAGAGGAACTCGTTTCTGTATTTTAGCTTTTGTATTTTGTTCTTCTATTAAATTTTGTATCCCGATACTTGCAAGGACAGAAATGCTAAAAGCCACTAAATAAAAACTCATAGCAGGGCCACGGAATTTTTTTATCCCGGGCAATATCGCATATGGGATATGATAAAAAGGAGTATGCCCACCAAGAGCAAATATTATGGCAACAACAGCTAAACCTGTAAAAAACCTCACATAAGAATTTTTAATCATAAAAATTATAGTGAACAACGCAAGTATTAGAGGTAATATGCCTAAGTACTGAGTATCCAGTTTGAAGTAATTTTCTCCCCAATAATTGTCTAACAAACCTGAAAAATGAGGAGTTATTAAATCCCACAACTCGGAAATTGGCAGTGCCCAGGAAGTAGCGAATTTGTAGCCTCTTTCCCCCCCTCTTGCGCCCCATTCTATGCCTGCAAATGTTGGCAGGTATTGTATTGCCAATAATCCCGCTGCAAGTAATAATGCACAAAACGCATAAGATATAAGTTTAAAAGTCCCTTTAGCTTTATTCTCTTTCCTTTGCCAGATAAGATGAAAAACAAAGTAAAATGCAAGCGCTATGACTGAATAATAAACAAGTTGAAAATGGGCATTAACAGCGGCAATGCCTCCAATTGCACCAGCAAGAAGAAAGTCTAAAAATTTATGTTTCGTAAGTCCTTTGTGTAAAAATAGAAAAACAAATGGGACAAGCGCGGTAGCAAGAAGTTTCCCATCGTGCCCGGGAGAAGTTGTAGATAAAACGGACCCCGACCCCATATAAATAAGCGCCCCGAGGAAAGCAGAATAAAGAGATAATTTAATCTCTTTTAAGTATAAATATACGCCCAAACCTGCAAGAAACATCCCTAAAACAAATATGTATGTCCATGCAATGTGGGTCGGAAAAATATTAAACCATAAGTTATATAAAGTATACGAATTTCCCGTAGGTAGTCCTCCAAAAGCCAGAGGGTCCCATAAGGGAGGGCGATGATAAAGTCGAATGCAATCGGCAAGCCAATGACGGGAAGAATATCCTGCAAGCAGCCAGTCCGAACCACCCATCATTTTTTGCCCGGAAAGTAAGGGCGCAAAAAATATTAGCGGCAATAAAAGAAGAATCCCTATTAGTATTTTATTAAGCATACTTAAAGGTATGCTTTTCCATGACATATTTATAGTCTCACGCTCTTTATCTTTTTTCTTTTTCATAATTTATCTCCCTGGATCATAAAAATTAATTCAATTAAGTATCTATATGAACAAGATTATATAAAAAGATTCAAATGTAAAGCAATTTTTTATATACGTAAAAAATATTTAGAAGGTAACGAAAATTCGAATTTATAATTAATTATCTCCTATCTAGAGTAGAAACAACTATTAGATTCCTCTCC
Organism: bacterium; assembly: GCA_041649255.1. Taxonomy (NCBI): domain Bacteria; species bacterium. The sequence goes on along the minus strand of JBAZNK010000005.1, from coordinate 150,165 downwards.
AGTAAAGACAAAAGAGAATTATTTTTTAACTACTTTTTTCCGTTTCCCGGCAAACTCCTTATGTTAAATCGTTTATTGAATCGAGTATAATTTTTCTAAGATACGAGTTTTATTTCAAAACTATTATTTTATTAGTTTCCCTACCCACAAGTTTATTTACTGTTTTTAATTCTAAAACATAAATATATATACCTTGAGTTATCTTTGTCTTGGGCTTGATTTCTAGATTCCACAAATACTTATGGGTTCCAACAGAATAAGGTATATTTTCAATCAGTGTCCGTATCTTTTCTCCAACAAGATTATATACAACAAGAGAGACATTGCCATTGACATTTAACTTAAAAGTAAAAGTAACATATCTTCCATATACATTATTAAAAGTAGACACATCGCATAAACTTGGAGTTCTATAGTCAAAAGAAGGCAATTCTATTTTCATTTCCTCAGAATCCGGAGATATAGATGGTTCAAGATAAGTAGATTTCCGGATTATAACATTATCAATGATATGATTATTATTTCCTGCATATCCACAGGAAGAACTGAATCCTATGCCGCTGTAGGTATAATCAGGGCTTACAATATTATAATTTATAATGGTATCCTTATCCACTTTCAATAATACTTTGCCATTCTGAAAATTCAGAAAAGTGCTATGCCATAAGTTATCTTCTGTCCGCATATCGTCAATAGAAGTAAGATGATTACTGTAAGTATCTTTCATTAAAGCAATATGATTATTTGAATTGTCCCAAACATTATACCAGTGGTCAAATTCAATTCCATAACCAACAACGGGAGTTAAATTTGATAACGTAAAGCCAAGGTAACCTCCATAAGCCGGAGTGCCATAAACACTTTTATTTTTATAAAACATTGCTACAATGCCGTCTGCGCCTCCAGAGTTTTCGCCTATTAAATAATCAAATTCCATTGTCCACGATTTTACATTTAATGTGTAATTACAAAAAGCAGCCACTCCTATGCTATAAGCTGCTCTTGTAAGATAAAATTTTCCGCTTATGGAATCCCAGCAGCATTCATTATAAAGATCGTTTGCATATCTATGTATTCCCCATTTTCCGTTATTATTTGGATTCGAAGAAAAGTCATCAAAAAAGTCAAATAAGGAATCCGGGGTTCCTGCATAAGTTGCGGTAGAATTTCCATAATACATATAAATTTTTGTAGTATCAAGGGCAGGGATTAAGGGAACTTTTGCCCACACTACAGCAGAATCACTAATTGCATATCTTTGAATCCAGTAGGGGAGCAAAATTGATGAATCATAACTTACAAATCTGATATCTGAAAAATCAGACTTCATAGTTGTTTCGTAAGTCACATTAAATTTTATGGAATAATTCCATAGAGTATCCGAGTTCAAGGAATTATCTATTGTTATTGCTCTCCTATATGGCCAGTTTGCATCCCACCAATCAGCATGAATAGAAATTGCCATTGTAAAAAGAAGAATTATAACTTTAAGCGATCGTATACCTTTATTCATTTTTGTTTTTTAACTGGAGGGCAATTACCTTTAATACATCTTTTACCGTAATCGATGTCATGCAGACGTTTTCTTTACGTCTACAAGGTCCTTCGCAGAGAATATTACACTTGTTTTTCCAGACAATAATAGACGTTCTACTATAAGATGGCCACCATTCTTTAAGAGTAGGCCCCATTAAAACTACAGATGGAACTTCAAGTGTTGCGGCTATATGCATAGGTCCAGAATTTGTACATACTACTAAATTACTTATTTTTATTAATTTTGCTGTTTCGCATAAACTTAATTCTCCGGCAAGATTAAAAGTTTTTTGTTTCATTAGATTTTGTATTTTTTGTACTTCCATCGATTCAAGCTTATTACCTATAAATGAAATAGAAACTTTGTATTTGTCAATTAAAATATCGCCTAATTCAGCCCATTTGTCATTTGCCCAACGGCGATTATAATATCCCTTTCCACTACCTATATGAAATACAATCAATTTCTTTGTGGTTAAATCATATTGCTTAATCCATGAATTCATTTTTTTATCGGCTTCTACGAAATTAAAAAATAATTCCGGTTTTGCATCTTCTTTATTTAAAGTAAATCCCAGTTGTTCCAATATTGAAAGATTTAATTCCACTATATTTCGTCCCTTTGGGATAATTCTTATATTGTAAAACAAAAAAGATAAGGGTGCTCTCTTGTCGCCAATTATGTATTTTGCCCCTGAGAAAACGGCAAATAACGATGACTTTATAATAGATTGATATGCGCGACGATGACGGAAAGGATAAGAAGGGAGAATCATTAAATCAAACTTCTCTTTTCTTATATCGTTTAAAATATTCAGAATTCCATAAAAAGACATTTTAGGAGATAACTCTATCTTTTTTATATCGCAAGGATACGTCTCTAAAATTTCTGTTGCTACTTTTATATTATTGCCCAATATTGTAATTTGAGTCTGAGGCAACTCTTTATTTAGTTTCTTAAGAACAGGCGTAAAAGTTATTATATTCCCTATCCCGCCCCCAATTATAAAACACACCTTTTTAATATTTTTCTTTTTGGCTTTATTCATTAAATCTTAATCTAATTGGTATTAAAGAAGTTCAATTGATACGTTTTTTCCTTTTCTCTAAGTTTTCATAATATTCTCGTATTTAATTTGTATGAAATTATTTAGCTTTAATCTTTTCTGCAAAATGCAAAAAACCCCAGTCCTTTATCTTGCGCTCCTTTTACAATTTCATAGTCATCCAACTTTACTTCGTCTTCTTCTAACTTTGAATCTATGCCTTTTCTTACTCCCTGTCTAATAAATTCAGGAGTGTATCGCCATAGCGCCTTAAGTTTAGGAGAGATATTTCCCCCTCTAAGCTTTTTTTCAAGTTCATAAACTTTCTCTGAGCCGAGTAAACTGTAAAATTCTATATTCTTGAAATAGCTACCTAAAAATTTCTCAAGGGAAGATGGGTCATATTCCCTAATATGGTCTGCGTTCCATGGCTTCTGCCCTTCAATCATACGGACAAGTTTATTTGGGGTAGTAACAATCAGAAGCCCATTCTTCTTCAAAACTTTTTTAGCTGATTCAATAAATTTCTCCGGCAGCTCAAGATGTTCTATTAACTGCATACCTATTACTACATCAAAGCTTTCCGGGGGGAAATTTTTTTCTAATTGAGTAGCGTCTAAAACCAAAAAATCAAGATTGTTTTTTTTATAGGTTTTCTTTGCCTGTTCTATTTGAAGTTCAGCAAGGTCTGCGCCCAAAATTTTTTTTGCCTTTAAACTCAACAGAAAACTCCCATAACCATAACCACACCCTACGTCCAAAACTTCCAAATTGTTAACATATTCAGAAATAAATTTATAATCTGCAAGGTGCCTTAGAAATAAAATTATTCTCTTTTGCGTTGTTGCAGGCGGTATCTCATACTTAACGCCATCAAATTCTATAAATTTTTCCATATTTACTCCTTTAACAAAGTTATTTTACCTGTAATATGATTATATCTACAAAAATAAATTCCACTTTTTAGTTTGTGCCCATAATTATCAGTACCATCCCATATTACTCTGGTCATTTGGTTATTCGCTAATTGGTTCATTGGAAAGTATTTAACCAGTTTGCCACTTATATCGTAAATCGTTATTTCTGCCGCACTTGATCTGCCTGAAGTAGGATAGGAATAACTAATAAAAGTTTTTCCGGCAAATGGATTGGGATATATCGTTAATTTTGGATTACGGATTGCGGATTGCAGACTCTCTTCAATACCTGCACCATCATTGTCTATATTTACTAACTCCGGATAAAGAAACGAAATTTTAGCATCCGGCGTAAGCCAATTTACTCTTTCTGTCCATACAGGACTATTTATTGTTCCGGTATTTTCATAAGCCGTTACCCAAGTATGCCCTCCCCCGCCAAGTATGTCAATATCTTTATCTCCATCCAAATCACCAAAAGACGGCAAATCAGTATCTTTAGGCGGCACCCACACTGGTTTTTCCTGCCAAACAGGACTAGTATCTGAACCTATATTTTCAAAAACTTTAATTTGGCAGGCAGTCCAGAGGCGTACTATAATATCGTAATCCCCATCATTATCTAAATCGCCATATGAGTGTCCTAAATTATTTTCTCCGACATATATATCCCATGCTGATCGTCTTGCCCAAACAGGCGGGGTAGTACTCGTATTTTTATAAAACTTAATAGTATCGTGCTTCGCCACACTTAATTCACATTTTCCATCACCATCTATATCCACAAAATCAGCCCAAAAAACTTTACTGAATTCGGAGGGGTTAAAACTCCATTGTGTTTTCTTTTGCCATACAGGACTAGTGTCAAACCCTGTATTTTCAAAAGCCCTTATAGAATCAGAGTCACTGGTTAGATACGCATCTAAATCCCCATCTCCATCTAAATCACAAAAGCTTGAATGGATGTAAACGGTATCTGAAAAAGGGATATCCCACAATACTTTTCTTTCCCACGTTCCCGGTGTTCCGGTGTTTCTCCAACATCTAAATCCCATAAATACATCTACATTGGCAGACAAAGATGTATAAATCCATATCGCTATAACAAGTATTGCGCTCTTTATTTTCCAACTTGATTTTTTATCGTATCTTTTTTTCATTTTTACCTCAAAAGGGTTATCTTATCTATAATATAATGATTCCCCACCCGCAACTTACAGAAATAAATACCACTTTTTACCTTGCCACCAAAATTATCCGTTCCATCCCATATTACTCTAGTCCTTTGGTTATTCGATAATTGGGTCATTGGAAAGTACTTAACCAGTTTGCCACTTATATCGTAAATCGCTATTTCCACAGTACTTGATCCGCCTAAGACGGAGTAGGAATAACTAATAATGGTATTTTCAACAAACGGATTAGGATATATCGTTAATTTTGGATTATGGATTGCGGATTGTGGATTTTCTTCAATACCTGCTCCATCGTTATCTATATCTATCAGTTCAGGATAAACGCAAGAAGTTCTGGCATCAGGCGTAAGCCAATTCGATCTTTCCGTCCATACGGGACTATTTATTGTTCCGGTATTTTCATATGCAGTAACCCACGAAGCCCCGCCTCCACCAAGAATATCTAAATCGTTGTCGCCATCCAAATCACCTAAAGCAGGAGGGTCAGTATCCTTAGACGGTTTCCATGCAGATTTTTCCTGCCAAACAGGAACAGTATCAGAACCTATATTTTCAAAAACTTTTAATATACAAATATTCCATAACCTCACGACAACATCCTTTAGTCCATCATTATTTAAATCTCCAAAACTATATGCTAAGTTACCGTCACTTATAGTTATGTCCCATCCCGGGGCAATTGTCCAGACCGGAGTAGTTGTCCCCGTGTTTACATAAAATTTGATTACCGTGCCTTTACTTACGGCTAATTCACATTTTCCATCTCCATTTATTTCAACAAAATCGGCATAATACACCTGACTAAATTGCGAAGGGGAAAAATCCCATATAGATTTTCGCTGCCATACAGGCGCAGTTGTTGAACCTATATTTTCGAAAGCCATTATACTAGATCCATCGTCAGTAACATATGCGTCCATATCCCCATCATTATCTAAATCACAGAAACTCGAATGAACATAACCGGAAGCTGAAAACGGAATATCCCATATTGTTTTTCTCTGCCAGTTCCCCGGCGTTCCGTTACTCTCCCAACAATTACATCCCATATATACATCCAGATCGGCAATTGAAATATCAGGAGTAAAAATTATTATGGCAAAAATAAACAAGTTAAAACATACTAATAATTTATTTTTCGTTTTTCCCCCTAAGTTATAAAAAGCACTTCTTTCCCCTTCCTAGTAAAAATTAATTTATACAACTATAGATATATGAGTATATAATCATTTTAAAGCATTCTGTCAAGAGTTTATATGTCTTATTTGTTCTGTAAATTTTAACAATTATCTACCACTTGTCAAACCAAAATTCCTACCCCTGGCTAACATTATGTTAGAAACTAATTTTTCAATATCCCCCCCCTGAGGAGCGGGGAAATTCCACAAATTGGTATACCCGAAAACGGATTTCGTAACTTCTAAAAAAAGAGGGACAGAATGAATTCCTACCACCACCCACCTGAATCGGACGGGATCTTCGACCACCATAATGGCAAGACTTTGCTCATTATAAGACGGACCAACCCCGGCAATAAAAAAAGACTTTCCCGCAGGGCGGGAAAGTCTTTTCGTTGTTTGGTTGAGCAAACTAATAACTTGTCTTATCAGGCGTTCCGGTGACCGGAGTGTTATTGTTATCTTTAGCATTTACAGTTATGGTAAAGGTAACAGAGTCTCCCGAGAAAGAGAACGTTGATGCGTCAAAGTTTAGAGTGTCCGGTAATGACATATAAGCATTACCATTCTTATCTATGATTGCCGCCTTGAAAGCCTCGTAATCCGTAGAAGTGCCTCCTAAAACTGCATAGGTAGCATAATCTATTTCATATAACCCGAGAGCTTCTCTCATCTTCGTAACTTCAGCTGCGGCAGCTCCGATTCTTGCTCTATTCTGAGCACCCATAAACCTTGGTATTGCTATAGCAGCGAGAATCCCTATGATTACAATCACTACTATAAGCTCAATCAAAGTAAATCCTTTTTTGTTTTTCATGTTTTCCTCCTTTGCCTTATTAATAAAGCAAGTTGCGTGACAATCTATCAGTTTATAACAAAATATCTACAAAGCATCATCAAACAATCGATTCCACACACCCAGAATTAAACACTATTTAACAAAATTGACAAAATTATTGAGATTGCAGGAAACTTAACGGAAACCATTTCCGTTAAGTTTCCGTTATTGCGGTTGTGGGTTGGGGTGATATTGGTTAGTGGGTTTGGGTTACGTATTTCTTTATGTTTTTGGCAAAAATGGCAAATAAAATGATTTCTCCTATTGTTCCCAATAGTCGCATTACAATTGACGCAACTATACCAATACTCGTTGGCATAAAAAAACTGAATAAATAAGATAAAACGCCTTCTCTTACTCCCAATCCACCGGGGGTGAAAAAACTGAGCAATGCAATTACGCTTGCGCCCGGAAATATGCCACACAAAGGGACGAGAAATGACAAACCAATAGGGTAAAAACTACGAATCAAGAAAAATATTGCTATAGTTTGAAAGATCCAGAAAGAGATATTTAAAAATAACAGTTTCAAAATTTGGCCGTAATGCGGAATAAAAGTTATTATATCCCGCTTTAATATCTTTAAAAACCAGTTAGACGCTCTTATAAATATAGGAGGATATAATATAATAAAAAGTACCGGGATAAAACCTAATAAAAAATAAATATTTATTGGAAGTTTATTTTTCAAAACAAAAGGGAGTATACTACAGCCTAGAAGGGCTCCACCCAAAATGCTAACTCCCATATTCAATATTGCGCCTATACTGCCCTTAGTGCCTGAAATGCTCCCTTCTTCTTTTGTAAGCCATACCTGACTTGCGATTCCAAAAACTTTTCCGGGAATATATTTAGGCAAGTAAGAAAGAGATATTACACGCAAAGATTGAATATAGCTTATCTTTTCCCCAATATAAATTAAATTTATTTGCCAAAGCCACCCATTTATTAATCCTCCCAATAGTATACAGGCTAAAGAAAGAAACAAAAATATCCAATCGAATTTTAATTTATGAAAATCTACATCATGTAAATTTACGAAAAAACTTTTCCCGATAAAAAAAAAGCAAATTAATAATACAATAACGCTTATAGAAATCTTTAACCTCTTTTCAGGGTGTTTTTTCATTTGTTTTTTGTATAAATAACTATCTCCATTGGTTTTAAATCCCATTTTTTTAACATAAAGAATTCTAAAAGTCTAACATCTATAAAAGAATATTTTGCTTTTGCGATAAATATTTCTTTTCCTTTTTTAAGTTTTAGTATTTTTAGCCATTCTTTTCTTTTTAATAACATTTCATTACCAAAATCTTTTATTCCATAATATAGTGAAGGTATGCTAAAGATTATTGAAACAGCTACATTTAGTTGTTCTTTTGCCAATTTATTTATTTCCTTTTCATTAAAATGTTCCATAAATCCCTGAGAAAAGAACAAATCAAAAGAATTGTTTTTAAATGGTAAATTAAACGCATCCGCTACCACAAATTTTACGGGTTTGCCGAAATATTTATTACTTGTTTTGGCAAATTTTATTATACTTAAATCATTATCTACAGCAACAACGAGTGATACAAAATGGCTTACGAAGAAAGAGTGTGCGGCTGTTCCTATCCCTATTTCTACAGCTTTTTTAGGTTTGCATTGAATTATGTTGTATAAAAATTCTAAATGATTTACTATGCGCCATAAGTAGCGTTTAAGGGTAAGCGGCCTACCGTAAAATTCGGCCCACTCTCTATTTTCTTTTATTTCAATAGGTGTCATTTTATTCCTTTCTTATCAAAATAACTTTTTCTATTCTCTTTAGCGCCTGCTCTTCCGTCTTCAATATGCAAAGACAGAAAAACACTCCTGTTTTAATATTGTTATTAAAATTGTTTTTAGCATCCCATGATTCTTTATAAATTCCAGAGTTATAGTATTTATTTTCGATCAAGCTTTTTATTTTTTCTCCAGCTACATTATACATAGATATGCTTAATATTCCAGAGGTAGGTATTTCAAAAGTTATTTCTATTTTGTTTTTTATAGGGTTCCCGGATGGATATATCCTGAAAGGTAGTGTTTTTTTATCTCTTTCTAACACACCCGCAGAACTTGTATCATAATAAAATTTTATACTATCAAATGAGAACAATGAAGTATTCTTATAATCCGTAGAAATCTCACATTTATATTGTAAGTATTTGGATAGAAACAGTGAAGAATCCGTTTCACCGTTTGGAAGCTCGACCCATTGTCTCCATATGCTCGTATCAAGAGCAGCTCTTGCGCTTACTTTTATATCCATACCGGAAGGGATATTTGCCCACCATCTGACTGAATCTACTTTAAAAATGGTATCCGGAGCATCAAAAATATTTGACAGGTATCGTTGTTTTTTCCCTCTGTCCCATACATTGCCTAAATCTTCAAACAAAGCATCATTACAAGAGGCTGGGAAACTAAACTTGTTGCTATTTGAGAATCCTCCATTGTTCCAATATAAATAACTTTGTCCGCTTAAACCTCCAAATAACACATCAACTTCTCCATTGTTATCAAAATCTGCCACTTCTGTGCCACAACCAGAACTAATCGGCAAATTTACATAACTACTATAATTTGGTCCCCACATTATGTAACTGTTACCATTTATGCTATTTGCAATTATATCTAATGTATCATCATCATTTATATCGCATATAGAACAATCGCCTGTCCCATTTCCGGGAGTGGAAACATTAGTTACAAATCCAGATGCGGAACCATAAAATATAATACCATTAGAAGTATGGTGGTTTACAAAAACGTCTAAATAGCCATCTTTATTTAAATCGGCAATGGAATGGTCCCAGTTGTATGTACAACTTAAAACAGTTTGTGTTTTCCATCCCGTTAAGCTGCCCCAAAAAACAAAAATCTCACTTCCCTGGCAGGACATTATAATGTCTAAATAGCCATCATAATTCAAGTCGGCTACGGTTGTCCCAACGGCACCATCCGGCGCTGCATTTGATATGAATAAAGAATCTGCCGGTTTTTTTGAATAGAAAGATCCGGGACCATAGTAAATATATGACCAATAACGAGCAGATGTTATTAAGTCTATCTCGCCATCATTATTTAAATCTGCAGGGGTTAAAATTTGAGCGCCTTCTCTTATTTTAACAGAATCATATTTTACAAAGGATGCCCCATTATATATATACCCTATTGTTGCGGAATTATCACAAACCAATATTTCTAATTTTCCATCTCTATTTAAGTCACACAAAGAGACGCCCTGGGCATCATATCCTTTTACGTTTAATTGTAACTTGTTGTTTGTATTAAATCCCGAAGAACTATTCCAGTAAACAAACACATTCCCTAAAGTCAATATTGCATCTAACCAACCATTATCATCCAAATCCCAATCCTGTCCTATTATTCGTAGTCCGCCTTCTAAAGGGGAATAAACACGTGAGCCAAGATTCCATTTTCTTAAATTGGTGGCATTCCAATAACTTGCCGTATCTCCACTTATATAATAATAGTCTTTCCCATCGGCAAAATCACTATGTGTTTTCTCTGTCCATATTGCCCCATACAAATTTATCCCCTTTCCTATTAAAACTATTATTATAAGTTCAATCAAAGTAAAACCTTTATTGTTTTTCATATTCTTCGATAGTATTATAACAACTTTTTCCGCAAACTATAATTCATTTTACTATAATAAATTTAATTATTCTTTTTATCGTGTAAGTTTCTGTTTCAAATTTACATAAACAAAAATATACTCCCGTTCTAATATTATTATCTATACTTAAAGTTTTTTTATACGTTCCTACGGGGAATTTTTTATTGACTATTAAATCTCCTATTTTTTCTCCAACCAAATTATATATTTCTGAATTTAAGTTCCCTGAAACAGGTATTTCAAAAGTAACTTCTGCCTTATCCCTTATTGGATTTTGTAATGTATAAATATTAAATTTTTTCTGCTTCTTGTCCTTCGTTTCAATCCCAGCAACATCTTTCCACAAATTGATTGTTATCTCTTCTAGCCATGGCAAATTACAAGGATTTTCATATAAAAATCTTGCTCTATACTGAAAATATCTTCCTAACCCCACAGTATCCTGTAAAGTATCTCCCTGGTTTTTGCTTAACTCTTTCCATATACTCCAAGTAGAATCCGGAGTTATCGTGTTCCCCCCCCTCAAATCTACTTTTACTTCTGCCCCGGTAGGTTCATATGCTATCCAGTCCGCAGAAGCATTACAAAAAATAGAACAAGCATCGAAAATGGAAGATACGTAAGAAGAGTTGTACTCACGGGTATAAGTATTGCCCGGGTCCATAAAACTGCTATGATGCCCCTTATTATTAGGAAGAGAATCGCAAGAGGTATAGGAAGGGCCATAAAGAATATACGAAAAAAGAGGGGTTGTAAAATTATTGATAAAGATATCTAAATTTCCATCAAAATTAAAATCCGCAACAAATCCGCTTGTAGCTGTGAATTTTCTTGTACCTACTGTCAACGTATCTGAATTCAAAAAATAGGGAGAGCCTTTTTGATTCATATAAATTATAGGTAAAAAAGTTGTATTTGGATATATTCCTCTCAAGTATAGAATATCCAACCAACCATCGTTATTAACATCCACTACATTAACTCCCCCGAAACACTGTCCCGGATAAAGTACTAGCTTATTGGGAGCCGTAAATCCCGAATCACTTCCCCAATATATATAAGATTCTGTAATGCTGCCACATCCTGTAAATATAATGTCCAACCAGCCATCATTGTTTAAATCTGCAATATCTGAACCATGAGGGCCGCTTTTCCCATTCACAAATTCTAAATCTACTCTTGTTGGTACATTGCCGGGAGAGTAAATAATAGAATTGGGACCATGGGTTACGCTGACAACAACTATATCAAGCCACCCGTCCTTATCTAAGTCTCCTACTTCAAGATTGTGCCCTCCTCCGCCTGATGTAGAATAAGAAGTATAATTAGATAAATTATAACCAGATAAAGTTCCCCAGTATATATAAAGAGAATCACCAAACCCTGAAGAAGCATAAGAACAAATTGCGATGTCCAAAAATCCATCTTTATTGAAATCAGCAGTATAAACTGTTTCTCCATATTTACTTGGGAGGGTATCAACATTGGTTATTGATGGTCCCGTGGAGGTACCCCAGTATATAGCAAGTGGCATTTGCCATCCGGAATTAATAAATTCTGAGTTCCCATCACAATTTAAGTCAGAGAAACAGGTTCCTCCACCAGCTTTATTCACAGGGTAAAGCCTTACGCTGTCTTTATTAAAACCTAATGCATTTCCAAAATATAGTCTGATATAATCGTTGCCTATTCCAAAATATGTAACTGGCAAATCAAAATACCCATTATTATTTACATCAAACCTAACGGAAAACTCTGCGCATCCTGAATCAGGTTCAAGCATTGTCCGATGGGAAACATACAAGCCATGGCCAATTTCTCCATCTATAAAATCTTGAAAACTCGTTTCGGTCCATACTATCCCGTATAGGTTTGAAAAGAAAAAGAGCGATATTAAAGAAAATAAAAAATTCTTAATGCATCCCCCTTTGCTCGATATGTTATACTGCTAAAAAAACCCTTGCTTATCTATTCTCTAATTCTAACTTACTTAAAGTAATAATATTCTCTGCTCTTCATTCTGTCAACCGATTTGTATAAACACGATATCCAGCATCTCTCCAAAGACTACCGTTTGACAACAATTATGTTAGGCATTAGATATGTTTCAAGTGTTTTTTCGGCAATCTTGTCCAGCGTAAAATTCTGTTTTACAAAATTATAACCATTTTCTGCAAGTTTTGTGGATAGGCTATCATTTTTTAGTACCTTTTCTATAGCTTCGGCCAATGCTTTTGAATCTTTTTCCGGAACTAATAATCCCGTTTCCATATCTTTTACAATATCCGGTATGCCGCCGGAATTTGTTCCTATAACAGGTTTTTTGCAACTCATTGCTTCCAGTAAAACCAGCCCCAATCCTTCCTGTTTGCCTTTAGAATCCGTTATGGAAGGCAGAACAAAAATGTTACATAAATTGTAAAAACGATTTAATTCTGTTTTAGCCATAGAAGGCAAAATCTCAATATTTTCATTCAACTCAAGTTCTTTTATTTCTTGTTTAAGCGCTTTTTCTCCCGGCCCCCCACCTATGATAATAAGTTTAATTTTTATATCTTTGCTCTTCAAAATCTTTATTGCAGAAATTAAATACGAAAATCCTTTCAATTCAATAAAATTGCCAACGCTTAATATAATTTTTTCATCTCCTCGTTTTATCACCATTGGGTAAAACATATAAGGATTTACAGGCATTGGGAATACGCTTACTTTGCTTTCATTTATCCCGAGTTTATTTACCATAAAAGATTTCATATTACTTGAAACGGCCGTTATTGCTTTAGAATTATTAAAAACCAGTTTTGCCAATGGTCTGGCAAGTTTAATTTTCGCCAATAAAGAAATATCCGTCCCATGTGAAGTAACAACATAGGGTTTACCTGAAAGTTTTCCTACAACTAAACCAATTACCCCAGCAGGTACCCACCAGTGAGAATGAATAATTTTTATGTTATGCTTTTTTGTAATATCAATTGCATTCTTAAAAAAATAAAACGCGAAAGAGAAAAAAATAAGTTTGCTAAAAAAACCCTTGGCTACGATTTCATGCATATTGCTTTTATATGCCAGATATTCATATTTTTCAGGAGCATACTGAAAACGGTAAATTTTTATGTTCTCAATTTCTTCGTATTTTGGCAATCCTTTTGAATGAGGCGCAAGAACCGTTATGCCTATTCCCTTATCTTTAAGCCCTTTTGCAAGGTCAAACAGAAATGCGCCGGCAAAATCATCTTTGTTACGAATAAAACAATGGGTGAGAAAAAGAACCTTAGATGGGAATTTTAGATTGGGGATTGGGGATTGCGAATTTTGGAATTTGGATTGGAGACTTTGGATTGAAGAATGCGGATTGGGAATTGGGGATTGCATATTCACCTTTGGTTACCTCGAGCTGTTTTTATAGATGTAACTACGATGGCAATAATTTCGTTAGCTTCCTTTGTCAAGCGTTGGAATATGTTTTGCTCTATCAATTTTATAGCGATTAGTAATTCTAACCAATAAAGAGTTTCATCCGATTCTTCTTCAACAATGCCTAACTTAGAGATGAAATCTGCTCTTGAACGTGCTCTACGGGCAGCACGATAGTTAGCTCCGATAGATGTCCCGGATTTTAAGATTTGTCTTCCCAGTATATCAGCGACATAATTCTTGGGAAGTTTTTCTACTAATCTAATTACCTCTAAAGCAAAATCTTTTGTCCGTTTTTTTAATTCTTCTTCTTTCATTTTTTTATTCCAAATTCCACAATCTACACTCTAAAATCTAAATTATTTTTTTATCTTTTTTATTTCATCCTGAATTCCGGCGATTGCTTCTGCAAGAAAACCTAATACAAAAAATATCAATCCGCTTAAACCGAGGAACATAATTAAATAAAGCATAGGTCTAAACCCTTTAAGAAGAACAAATCTAAAATAAAGTTCTATCGCCCCTATAATAAACGTAAGTACTAATAAAATTCCCCCTGTAGTCCCAAAAAATAACATAGGTTTTCGCATAAAAGAAATCTGAAATTTCACCGCAAGAAGGTCGAGGACTCCTATAAAAACCCGCCCTATTCCTCCGAATTTTGATTTGCCATATTTTCTTGGATATAGAGTTACCTTTACCTCCGCAACATTAAATCCCTGTTCCCATGCCAATACTACCATATACCGATGCCAATCTTTTCTCAATGGAATTTTATAAAAGACTTCTTTTGTAAACGCCTTAATGGAATTTAAATCGTGCACAGGAATATTAAATAATTTCCGGGAAAGGGTATTGTAAATTCCGGACACAAACCATTTTTCATATTTACCCGTTTTCCAACCTGTAACAATATCGTAGCCTTCATTAATCTTATCCGTTAATTTTGATATTTCTTCGGGTAAATATTGCAAATCAGCAGGGAAAAATACAATAATGTCTCCAGCTGCTGCATCAACTCCCGATATAAGCGCATCCGTAATTCCTCTTTTCCTCTTGTGACGAATAACTTTCAAAAACTTGTTTTTTGAGACAAGTTTATTTGCTTCTAAATAAGTATCGTCCGTAGAGCCATCATCTATAATTATAACTTCATAATCTTTCAACTTTATTTTATGAAACTCATTTATAAGCAGGGGAATATTTTCTACTTCGTTATGCGCAGGAACAATTATAGAAATTTTTGTATTCATTTTTTATCTCCTTTTTTAATCCCTAATTTTATACTCCACAATCCACATTTTTTAATGCTTCTTTTGCCATATAAGAACTTCTAACATACGGGCTTGACACAACATATTTAAATCCCATTTTATATCCAACGTCTTCATATTTTTTAAATTGGGAAGGCGAGATGTATTCAACCACCGGAAGCTGACTCCCGGAAGGTCGTAAATATTGTCCGATTGTTATGATATCAACTTTTTGTTTTCTTAAGTCTTTCATAAGTTCAATAATTTCTGTTTCCGTTTCGCCTAGGCCTACCATAAAACCGGATTTAGTTGTAATTGAAGGATTTTGAGATTTCACCTCTGCCAATAAATTAAGCGAATCATTGTATTGATATATTGGTCTAACTTCAGGATAAAGCCTTTTTATTGTTTCCATATTATGATTTATTACTTCAGGAGTAACAGCTATAATTTTTTTAAGATTCTTACTATTCATTATCGGGATAAGAACTTCTATAGTGATTTCTATTCCGCCTAAGCGGGATACTTTTTTTATCTCTTTTATTGTGGCTACGAATTGATCCGCTCCGCTGTCTTCAAGGTCATCTCTTGTAACCGATGTTATTACCGTATGGGACAAATTAAGTTTGGCGACTGCCTTTGCGATATGCTGTGGTTCGTCGCAATCAACCGGCAAAGGGATTCCTTTTTTAATGCCACAAAACTTACATTTTCGAGTACATATATCCCCAAGTATTAAAAAAGTAGCTGTTTGTTTATTGAAACATTCGCCTATATTGGGACATTTTGCTTCTTCACAAACGGTATGAATATTTAAACTATGAAGCAAGGATATCATTTCCCGCAGTGCTTCCGGTTTCGGGTAATGATGTTTAATCCATTCGGGAACAGCCATAGTTTTATGTTATATCTTTTTAATCTTGAGTTGTCGCAAGTTATGGGCTAAAGCCCATTGTTTTCTTTGTTTCGCCCCCCCCGTGCTAAAGCACAGGGTAATTTAAATTAAAAAACAAACCACAAACCTGCTGCAAGTAAATCAATTTTTGATATTTCCAGTCCGCCTTAGGCGGAGATAAGTTGGTCTAATCCCACCAAAGTGGGAAAGTCCAACTAATGATATTTAATGTATATTATTACCATCCACTCCCGCCGCCGCCACCGCCACAGGAGCCGCCACCAAATCCACCAAAACCGCCTCCAAAACCACCCCCACCAAAATTTCCTCCCGTCCAGTAACCATTACGACGCCCGTTTTGTCGAGTTCCTCCCGGCAAAAATAGCAGCCCCCACAATCCTAACCTTCTAAAAATTACGATAAACAATATGATTAGAAAAATTACAGTCCCCAAAGGAAGATTTTCGGAAAATTTAGTATTTGTTACTCCTTCAAGTTTTACATTATATTCTTTTTCAATCCTGTTTGCAATTTCATTACTTGCCAAAAACAATCCTTCGCCAAACTCACCCTTCTTAAATTCAGGAGCTATAATCTGGCGGGAAATTTCCCCACATATTCCGTCCGTTAGAAACCCTTCGGCCCCATATCCCGGTTTTATAAATACTTTGTGGTCGCCCAGCGCTGCAACGATCAGGACACCATTATCTTTACCTTTTTTGCCTATTCCCCAACGAGAAAATAGTTCTACGGCATACATATCAATTGTTTGAGGAAGAGCCGTTTTTACGGTAGCAATAACCAATTCTACTCCTGTTTTTTGTTCTATTTCCGTGCACAACCCGGTAATTTTATCCCTGTATTCCTGGGATATGACGTTTGCAAAATCATTTACAAAACCCACAGGTTTAGGATATTCCTGACAAAACAATACATTGCTAAAAAACAGTAAACTTAGTATACTAAGGGATACATTTTTTGAATTTATGTTTTTTTTCATTTCTTTATTTTCTTTGTTTTGCTTTTAAAACTATCCGTATAAATACATAGCTTTTCTATCTCTTTAATGTATTTTTCAAAGAATATTTCCAAAGCTTTCCTTTTTAATTTACATTTTCCTTTTTTGATATCCAGAGCAGTAAAAAACACCTGACTCTCTATTTTGAGTTTAGCAAGTTCTTCTATTGCTTTTTCTTTTTCTACTTTAACAGCCCTTGTTTTTAATCTTACCAGAGAACGAAATACAGAGATAAAAGAAGTAATCGAGTCTGCAATTATTTTTGCATTTACGCCATGCTCCAAATAGCTCTGTCTTAACCTAACTAATTTTCCTTTTAACTGTTCTTCGCATTCAAGGCGTAGATTTTCCGTATTTATCGCCATATTATCAAAAACATCTTTACCGTGTAATAATATGTGCGAATCTTTCATTTCAAGAAACTCTATCGGGAAAACATCCATAGAACTTTTTATATGTCGTTCCGTAAGAAACAAAGGCGCCACTATACCCCTTTTTCTTCCCCGCCTAACCAGTTTATGATATTTTTTAAGGTCGGGTAAATCTATTTTGTGACATACTACAAGTAAATTAATATTAGATTTCCGTGGAATAAAATCTTTTGTAGCCGCACTTCCAAATAATATTATGGAACAAATATTATCTCCCGACAAACGAATTAATTCTTTTATATACGGTTCAACTAATTTACCTACAAACCTGTCTAAGTTAAGCATTTTCGCCATATATCCTCCGGTTTCTTTTTAGTTGAAGTTTTGTTCCATATGTTCATGAGCACTACTCCAACTTATATATTCTCTTTTCATTCCTGCTTCAGCAGGATTAATTTTAAAAGAATATAAATAAATACTATTACACCTTTCCAAGCCAGTCCGTTTATTTAAGGTAAAACAATTTCAGGACAACAATGATTTTGCAAGTTTAATTTTCTGGGTCAGGGGCGTTTCTCCGAACACCTGCGTTACTTTTGCATCCCTAAAATATCGTTCTATAGGATATTCCTTTGTATACCCATATCCCGCATGAACCTGTACTGTTTTAATGCTTGACCATACTGCCGATTCCGTAGAGACCAATTTTGTAATGGAAGCCGTTGTGGAAAAAGATTGCCCCTCATCATACATACGAGCCGTTTCAAATACCAATATCCGTGACGAATCCAATCTTATTTTAATTTCTGCAATTGCATCCTGGATTAATTGAAAGTCGGATATCGGATGCCCGAATTGTTTTCTCTCTTTTGAGTATTTTATGGAGTCTTCCAATGATGCATTCATTATGCCAACTGCCTGCGCAGATATTGCGATGTTTGCAGATTCAATAATCCGTTCGAAAATTTCTAACCCTTTGCCGGGTTCTCCAAGTATATTTTCTTCGGAGACTTCGACATTATTTAACTTGATACTTCCTATTCCTGCAGAACGCATTCCCATCATTACTTCTTTTTCAAAGGATACGTTCTCTTCATTTCCCTCTTTAGGTAAAATGAAAGCCGTTAACTTATTGTCTATACAAGCAAATACAATAAAAACACCTGCGGTTTCGCCATTTACTACAAAAACTTTTTCCCCTGAAATCAAGTACTTTCCGTTTCCCGTTGATTTAGCAATAGTAGTTATTTTTTCTGATATATCGGTATTTTCTTTATATATATTTGAATATGTTTCCTCATAAAGCGCAAAAGAGCCTATGCATTCTCCACTTGCAATTTTCGGCAGCCACTTATTTTTTTGTGCTTCCGTCCCATATTTTATTATAGGGAAAGCAACAAAGGAATTGTTTACGATAAGACTAAAACCTAAAGAAGCACATACTTTAGACAACTCTTCAATGATTATACAATAGCTAACCATATCCAACGCGGAGCCGTTATATTTATCCGGGATAATAATTCCCGCTAATCCAAGTTCAGTTAGTTTTTGTATTGTTTTACCGGGAAATTCCGCTTTTTTATCTAAATCTAATGCTATGGGGGCAAGTTCATTTATTGCAAATTTTCTTACCATATCCTGAACGAGTTTTTGTTCTGAATTAAAAATCATGACTCCTCCATAATAAAAACTTAATCCGCCTCAGGCGGAAGAACACAGAGATTTTTATTAATCTTTCCTCTGTAACCTCTTCTATAAAACCAATCTCTTTATTCCATCTTTTAAACGCTCTACATTGAAATTTATCAATAATCCTACTTCTTGCCAATAGTCCCGGTCCCAAAGCCGAATGGACTTCAATAGCACAGGCAATTATTTTTTCTATTATATCTTTTAGAGGAAATTCTTTTGGAGAACACAGATGCCTGATTTTTTCTCTGTGAACTCTGTGGTTTATTTCTCTCATTTCATGTCTTTAAAATATTTACTCATTTTACAGATATTTATTCTTTTCTTTATACTTTTAACCCGTACAATTTATTTTATTTATAGACTTTGTCAATCATTATTTCCAAACAATTCAACGGCTTTTTTTGTTTGAATTTTCAAGTTTTACAAGTGTTTTACCTACAGAAATACCGATTACTGCTCCCATAAAAACATCGGATGTCCAGTGTTGGTTATTATTTATTCTTGCCCATCCACCCAACACAGCAGTCCCGTAAGCAATAAAATCAATCCATTTGTTATCATATAGGTCACTGACAACAGACGCAAGAGCAAAAGCAGTACTTGTATGTCCGGATGGGAAAGACAATTCTCCTCCGCTTAAAGTAGGTCCCATCCAATTATTGGAAGAAACGGAATTATATGGTCTGATGCGTCCTGCAACTCTTTTTGCGCAATTTACAATTAGACCTGATATCAATATGCTTTTCAATCCCAAATCCCCTATTTTCTGTAATTTATAGTTATGGGTTAATTCCCCTGCAATCCAGGAACTTCCAACTATAGCAGATGCTATTGCGCCATCCCCCACATATTCAAATATATCTGCAGCTTTATCATTACGATGGGTCTGAACAAAATCATTTATGGTTTCGTCTTCTAACATAATCTCGTAAGTAGTAATTCCAACTCCAGTAACCGTGCTCCACGATTCAATATCCCATCGCAAAGGGGAAGTAATAACACACTTCGTATCGTATAATGTTTCTTTTGTAAAATTCAATGCAGGGGTTAAGCAATTTATCAATATCAGCAAAATCATAGTTTATAAATACCCGATTATTATATTTTAGTCAACAAAAACACTGAAATTATATCCATTTTCTTAAAACCAGACAACATATAAAAATCAATAATTCACCCATAACATAAACCCAAACAGGAATTTTTGTAAGCTTCATTGGGTATAAAATAAAAGTGATTCCGGTGCTCGCGTCTCTTAATACGTGTGACATAATACCACCGCATACTGCTACTCCAATCCGTGGACTTTTAGTTATCCCAAAAGTAATTCCACCCACTATTACGGCAAAAGTTATTGAATGTGTATATGGTCTATATCTTAAAGTAACCGCATCTTTTAGGTAAATGGATTTTGCAGCAATAAAATGGTCTATATCGATTAAGGAACTCGCAATAAACACGGCTAGCAAAACCTTTCTTAGAAATGGTTTAACCCATAAAGGGATTATAACGATTATACCAATCGCGGTATGAATTATAACGTCTATTATGTAACTCATTTCTTTTAGTTAGTTGAATAATTCACTTTACAAAACTTGTAATATCTTAATTGGCATTAATTTATGAGATTCTTCACTTCGTTCAGAATGACAAAGTCAAAATCGTATAACCTCCGGTTTCAAATTAAAAGACAGATAGTGTCAAAATATTTATTCAACAAATTCCATTTCTTTTCGTCAAATTCAAGACGCATTACTTTTTGTTCAAGTAGGTAATAACATCTTCCGGCGTTTCTATTGGAATCGCTCCAAGTTCAAGAAATTCTTTTTTTCTTATAGAGAATAGTTTTTCGTATATAAATATTGGTTTATTAAGTTTCTTTGCCCATTTTGTAGTTGCTATTGTGCCACCTTTTACTCCGGGTTCTATAACGATTACTGCTTTTGAAAGCTCGCTAATTCTGCGATTTCGCAACATTGCCTGTCCTGTTAACCATCCTGCCGACGGGTAAAATTCAGAAAATATTACTGATTGGGCAAATAGTTTGTCGCGCATATATTCAAGTTCTTTGTGAACAACAAAGTTAAGAACTCCGACAGGCAAAACCATTATTGTTTTTCCACCTCCAATTATTGCACCTAAATGCGCATAAGTATCAATACCTTTTGCATATCCGGAAACTATAGAAAATCCTTTATGCGCAAAATATTTTCCAAACTCCAATGCTTTGTTTAAGCCAACCCGTGATGCGTTTCTTGCACCAATTATAGCAATCAAACCTTGTCTGCCGGTACGAGGGTTGCTGTGTTCCATTTCCCCATAAACATAAATTATTGGCGGAGGGACAGTAGATTTTTTAAGCAATTCGGGATATCTTTTATCATATTTAGTAATTAGTTCAAACTGACGGTTTTTAAGTTCTGATATTATTTTATTATCCTTGTAAGAGCCCGTTGTCCGATAACACGGAGGCTTCGCACAAAGTATTAAATTTATTATAGATTCGGATAATCGTGGGATTTGCATTAATTCCTCCCGGGAGGCAGAAAACACTTTTTCCGGGGTGCCAAATTTATCCAATAGTTTATTGAAAGTAACAGGACCTATATCGCGGATAGAATGAAGAGTAAGCCAATAATTCATAACTATAGTCCCGAGTCTTTTACGGGATATCAATTATAGTTTACAATAAGGCTTAATTATATGCAAGTTATTTTGTTATTTTCGTTTATTACTCCTAACTTAATTCTTAACTTCAAAAACACTTGACAATATACAAGCATTAAAATAATATAACATTGATAGTTGGAAAGTTTATTTTTTTGAATAAGAATAAAATTAAGAGGGGGGGATATGAGTAAAAAACTTATTAGTTTAGGTGTTTTGTTGGGCATTATATCAATCTGTTTTTCGTCGGAAGCAACAAGATGGCATAGAACAGGCGATAAGGTTAAATGGAGCATGGGATACAGCAATAGCATCCTGACCGATGGAAAAGTTATTTTAATAGGAGGGCAGGGGGATTCTGCCGCGTGTCAGACTTTTGACCCGGCAACCGGAACATGGTCAAGAGATACAATGCCCATAATGGATCACCATACCGGAGCGCTATTGCTTCCAAACGGAAAAGTCTTATATGCAACAACAGCAGGTTCCGGGTCCGGAGGCAGGTTTTATCTTTATGATCCGGTTGGCAAAAGTTGGACATTATCAACAGGCACCTCAATTGCCTGCCAGAGGAAATATGCATATCTTACCCTGTTAAAAGATGGAAGGGTTCTTGTAATGAACAATGGTAGAAATTGTTATTTTTATGATTGCGCGGGGGATGCTTTCACTGCCACCGGTAGCACTAACCGTGCTTCTACTTATGGGGCAGGGTTAGAAATGCTTTTGCCAAATGGAGACGTGTTATTAATGCTTTCAAATATGATAGCGAACACTGCCGAAATTTTCAATCCAACTGCAGGGACATGGTCATATACGGATACTTGTGTAACAAGAGGCAGGTCGGGTTTTGTGGGAGTTTTGCTGCCGCCGCCATGGAGTAAAGTATTAATTGCAGGAGGAGGACGTATCGATAGTATGGGATATGGAGTAACAACTCAATGCGAATTGTTTGACCCGGTAATGCACACATGGGCAAACACGGGAAGTATGAGTTATGGACCAAGGTATGTACCGGCAATGGCACTTCTCCCATCAGGAAAAGTTTTGATAGCAGGTTCTGACCCGGACCCATACAGCTACGGGTCTTATACTGCCTCCAGAAAGTGTGAACTTTATAACCCGGCAAGTGGAACATGGGCGCTTACAGACAGCACTATAGACCCTATAGACTCCGTAAGTCATGCGGCGATGTTTATTTTGCCTACCGGAAAAATACTATTCCCTGGTTGGGGAACTGCAACAACAATTAGCATTAATCACCCAAAAGCAGCTATAATTTATGACCCAACGGATGGAATATGGACATCAAAACCATCTCTGAATACAGACAGAGCATATCATACCGTAACGCCTCTTCCTATAATACATACTGCTATCTGCAGCACAAATGTCCTTATAGTAGGCGGAGAAAATAGCAGTGGCGCACTAAAATCGTGCGAATTGTATAATTATGTTTTGCAAACAATCATACCAACAGGAGATCTTATTAATGCAAGGACTCATCACACGGCACAACTTATGTCCTCCGGAAAAGTACTGGTTACTGGAGGAAAAAACACATCTGCGATAAAATCCTGTGAATTATTTGATGTCGCAACAACAAGTTGGACAGCTACAGGAGACTTAAATACGGAAAGATTTGACCATACCGCTACATTATTAACAGATGGGAGAATTCTTGTAACCGGTGGAGAAAATACGGGTTTTTTAAATTCTTGTGAAATATATAATGGAAGCGCATGGACAAACGCTAATTCAATGTCCACGCAAAGAACAAATCATAGCGCCATTTTATTAAAAAATGGAAACGTGCTCATTATCGGTGGACGGAATGGTTCGGGAGCTCTTACTTCTTGCGAATTATGGAACGGAACAAACTGGTCTAATACCGGAAACTTAAACAACGGAAGATACTCGCATACTTCCGTTTTATTGCAATCAGGGAAGATTCTTGTAATTGGTGGAACGAGCGATGGAACAACAGGTCTTGCAAGCTGCGAAACTTATGATCCAAGTACAGGCACATGGACACAGGAAGGGAACTTAAATCAGGCTCGTTACCTGCACAATTCCACATTGCTCTATTCCGGTATTGTTCTTACGAGTGGAGGGAAAGATGGAGCGAATTATTTATCATCGTGTGAAGTATGGGACCCTGCAGATTATGTAGATACGCTTACAAGTACGCATAGCTGGAAAACAGATACAAGCGCATCAATTACTCCGGCAAGAGCGTGCCATTCATCAGTCCTTATCCCATCCTCACATCCTTATGTTCTTGCAATAGGCGGGACAAACGGAAGTTTCTTGAATTCAATGGTACAATATGATGTAGGTCTTGGATATGCAAGTGACTGGCAATCTACAATAACAAATTATCCTTCCGTTACACGTATAAGTAGTCCAATGAGCATAACGGGAACTTTATTCAGGGGCGTTTCGGAAGCTGATGGCGGGAACTATTGTCATATAACTTCAAGCGACCATCCGATTATGGCATTTGTTAGAATTGGCGGGGGGAATTTTCAGGGAAACGGCGGCGGAGACGTACTGCAAATGCCATTAAGTTCTTCCTGGAGTGAAACAAATACAACAGTCCAACCGACTGCAGATTCGGCATATTATAGGTTATGGGCAATTGTAAATGGAATTCCGAGCAAATGGTACGTAAATTGCGCAGGAGCCGAAGAAGTTAACAAAAATTACAAATCCATAGGCATTAAGATTTTCCCAAATCCCGTATTATCAAAAGCCGTATTCTTGCTCCCGGGAACACAATCTTACAAGTCTATCCGTATCTACGACCTGAGCGGAAGCCTTGTTAAGAATATTCGGATTTCAGACTTGCAATCATCATCGCATAAAGTAATGTGGGATGGAAGAAACGATAACGGAGAAAAAGTAAAACCGGGTGTATACTTCTATAAAACCGGATACGGAAACCAGATTGGAAAATTTGTAATGTTGAAGTAAAATAATTAAGAACCCCGCCCTAAAGGGCGAGGCATTGAAAAACAAAAAGAATCCCTGCCTGCGGTAGGCAGGGATTCATGCTTTCGCAGGAATGACGGACGCGAAAAGAGAAGACAAAGGCTGGATAACCAGTTCTAAGGAAGTTAAGGGCCGGGAAACGAACTGGGGCAAAAAGAGTACTTTAGTTATTACTCCCGATTATTTTTTATGTATTTTAACTTGCTTTTTTTAATTCTTTTGCCAAGAGTGCAAGCCACATCACCAGAATTATTTCCATATAGAGGCATTTACTTATATCCATACGCAGCAGTAAAATTAGAAAAATATTTAGCTTATATAAAAGAGAGCGAGATAAATGCGGTAGTGATTGATTTCAAAGATGCTTCAGGGTATGTTACCTATAACACCAATCTTCCCTCAGTAAAAGAGGCCGGAGCAGAACATTCGCTTTTAAATGTCGAAAACATAGTTACACAATGTAAATCTGCCGGGCTAAGACTTATTGCAAGAGTCGTTTTGTTTGAAGATTCGGTATTTGCGTGGTATAAAGGCGGGAAATATTCTCTCAAGGGGGAGGATGGCAGAATATGGAGCGACGGGCAAGGAATGTATTGGACAAATCCCTGCAACAGGGAAGTCTGGAAATACAACATTGACATTGCTAAGGAACTTGTATCCCGCGGTGTAACGGAAATACAATTTGATTATATCAGGTTTCCTTCTTCTTATGGAGATTACAGACCATACAGGCTTGAAGGGCAAAAAGAAACTACGATTGAAAATTTCCTTAAAACCGCATACACAACTTTACATCCGCTTGGGGCAAATATCGGCGCTGCAGTATTTGGATTTTCATTATGGCAGCCTCTAAAATGTGAAGGACAAAACCTTGATTTAATGGCAAAATGGCTTGACGTAATTTATCCTATGCTTTACCCGTCACACTTTGCCGCTGCACCTGAATACACGAGAGAAAGGGATTATAGCCTTATCTTTAACAGCCTGGCGAAAGGGGATATGGTTATCCCCGAGTCTAAATTTGTACCTTATATACAGGGATTCAAAATGCGGTCTCCCGGTTTCGGGCCTGATTATGTGGCAAACCAGGCGGAAGCCGTGCAAAATTCGAAAGCGTGGGGATACATTATATGGAACCCGAGAAGTAAATATGAAACAGTATTAGACCTTGATGGAGGGGAGGGGAAAAATGAATGAACTTATAGAAAAAATATTGAACGAAAGAATCAGACCGCTTCTGGCAAGAGACGGGGGAAATGTGGAAGTAATTGAAGTAAAAGATGGTGTCGTTAAGGTCAAACTCACGGGAGCCTGTCATGGGTGCCCTATGGCACAAGTAACCATTACAAAACTCGTGGAGAAAAAAATTATGGACGAATTGCCCGAAATAAAACAGGTAATAGCAATTTCATAAGTTGGAGTAATATTCCTGAACAGATGGAACAAAACTCCAACTAAATTAAGTTGACTATTGAAAAATTAAGATTATAAAAAACCTATGTGGAATAAAAGTTTATTAGAAAGCGTAGGAAATACTCCTCTTGTAAAACTTAATAAAGTTAACGGCAAGGGGACTATTCTGGCAAAGCTTGAGTTTTTAAATCCCGGGTTTTCAATAAAAAGCAGGACTGCGTTTTACATATTGAACAAGGCAGAGAAAAGTGGAAAACTAAAACCCGGCGCAACTATTATTGACAGTTCTGGCGGAAATACTGCAATAGGAATGGGAATATACGGAAGTATAAAAGGGTACAAAGTAAAAGTTACGGCAAACGATACGATAAGTCCGCAAAAATATAGTTTGCTTAAATCGCTCGGGGTTGACGTCGTTTTATGTCCTTCGGATGTTCCTCCCGATTCTCCAAAATCTGCTTACTTGACTGCAAGAGCTCTTGCAGAATCCGTTGCAAATAGTTTTTTCTTAGACCAGTTTAATAATCCCGATAATCCTTCTGCGCATTACGAAACAACGGGACCCGAAATCTGGGAACAAACGGAACACCGTGTAGATTATCTGGTTGCCGGTATGGGCACGGGTGGAACGATTTCCGGGATAGCTAAATTTTTGAAAGAAAAAAATCCCGGGGTTAAAGTAATCGGAGTTGACCCTGTAGGTTCTGTATATTATGAGTATTTTAAGAGCAAAAAACTTGTTGAAGTAACCGGCGGTGAAGACATTGAAGGCATTGGAAGTAATAGGATTTGCAAGGTTATAAATTTTGACATTATTGACGATGTTATCCGGGTTAAAGACAAAGACGCGTTTCTTATGGCGCGCAGATTAATGAGAGAAGAGTCTATTTGTTCGGGCGGTTCGGCAGGAGCAGCAGTATGGGCGGCAACTGAAACAGCGAAAAAATTAGATACCAATAAAATAATTGTTGTGATACTGCCTGACACGGGACGTAATTATCTTAGCACTATTTTTAACGATGAGTGGATGAAAGGAAAGGGGTTTTTATGAACAAAGCAGTTTTTATAGACCGCGACGGAACGATAATAACGGAAAAGGGTTATCTTTCAGACCCTTCGGGCGTTGAGATTTTACCGACAGCAGTAGAGGGGGTTCGGTTATTAAAAGAAGCCGGGTTCAAAATTGCAGTAGTAACGAATCAATCCGGCGTAGGAAGAGGTTATTTTTCTTTAGACGAATTAAATAATGTTCATCAATATGTGTTAGATTATTTTCAAAAGAACAAAGCGTCTATTGATAAAGTATATTTTTGTCCTCACGCTCCGGATGATAATTGTAAATGCAGAAAGCCAAAACCCGGGATGATCGAACAAGCTCAACAGGACTTAAATATAGATTTGTCTCAATCCTATATGATTGGAGATTCGGTAGAAGACATACATTTAGGACAGGGCAAAGGTGTGCTTTCCGTACTTGTATTGACAGGATACGGTGAAGACACAAAAACCAAAACAACTCCTGATTTTATTGCAAATAGTTTCCTCGAAGCTGTACAGTGGATATTGCGGAATCCGCGGAAGGGGTAAAAAACAATCTCCTACTGTTTTTTGTTCTAGATATGAAAATATTCTACAGATTTATATGTTAACCAACGATATATTTTGTAATAAGCGCTACAAAATCTTTCGGTGGTCTGATTGCTTTGCCGTATTGGTTAACGAAAGAGTGGACGGTATAACCTCTTGCCCTTATTTCTTTTTCCGTTTCGTCGAGAATTTCATAGTCCATTCTTAATGTGGATTTTGGTGGTTCGATAAGGCAGGTTTTTATTACAATTAGTTCGTCATATTTTATTCCTTTTTTGTATTCGCAATGTGATTCGATTACGGGAAGTTTTAAGTCTTTCTTTTCCATATCCGCATAAGGCAAACCTATTTCCCGCAGTAATTCGGTTCTTCCTCTTTCAAAATATTCAAAATATCTGGAGTAATATACGACACTCATCTGGTCCGTATCGGCATACGATACGCGTAATTTTAGTTTATTAGTTAGCGTTTGCGACATAGGAGCATTACTCTAAATTATCCGGTTTTCTTGGACTTGTAATCATACTCTAAAGAGAATTGTAGATATATTTAAATAAGTGTCAAGGAAAACAAACAACAGAATAAAGAAAGATTAACCCAGCAGAGCTGGATAGAAATCTCTAAGGGCTTCTTACCACAAGCGCACTGAGAAAGAAAGAGAATTTAGAGTTAAAAAAAAGGAGAACAGAATAGAGAGGGAAACGCTAGAGAGCACAGAGGACAAAAAAACAGAATAACAGATTCGTTTTCCACAGGGATTTGAAGCCCCGCTTTGCGGGATAACAATCCCTAATCCAGCATAGCTGGAAAGGGCTTGCTAAGAACTTAAAGAGATAACAATAAAATATGGAACGATAAGATTAATAAAGAGCAACCCGGAGAATAAAAGGAAAAGATACAGGGCAAACTATAACACTCTATTTTAAAATTGACAAATATGGATTTGGGGAACATATATACAATGAAGTAAGTTTTTATGTAAGGAGGGAAAATGCAGATTTTAATATTATCTTTTATTATAAATAATTTATTTATGCAAACTGACTGGATGGGAGGTTCCGGACTACAGGGACCGGTAACCAGCTGGTCAACCAGATATTTATCGGGAGATAGCATAACCGCAGCAACGGAAGGACAGGTTTCTCTTATTGCCACACAATGGACTTACAGCAACTGGGTGAAACATACAATAGAAGCAAACCCCACAATATCCGGATATTTCCAGGGACTTATGCCTGCAGATGTAGACAAAGACGGGTTAGCAGATTGCATCGCCTGTTCCGATACACTTCAGGTGGCCTGGTATAAGAATTTAGGGGGATATACTTTTCAAAAAAATATTATAGACAATAGCGCGTCCTCTTCTATTTGTTGGTGTACTTATCCTTACGACCTCGACAAAGACGACGATATAGACGTATTAGTTGCAGGGAAAAAAGGTGTATTCTGGTATGAAAATCAAAACCCCGTCTGGGTTTGCCATATCGTAGACACTTCTAAAGGATTTCATAGAATTTTTGCAACTGACGTTGAACTTGATGGAGATATAGATATTATCGCGGTAGACAACAATGATTCTTACTTCTATTGTGGAGATATTTATTTATTCCGCAACCCCGGGAACAATCAATTTACAAAAGACACCATTGCTGATTTTTCAGTTGATGAATCGTGGAGAGTTTATCCTGCGGATTTTAATGGTGATGGGTATCCGGATTTATATGCCGTTCACAGAAACGTTCTTATCTTTTTAAATGACCAAACAGGACATTTCTCTCAATCCTTTTCTGCAATAGGCGGAAAAAATTATGACGGCGCATGGGCGATAGACATAGATATGGATGGGGATAAAGACCTTGTTTGTGGAGATGCTGACAACGGAGGTTTTGATACTTTTCTTAACGATGGTACCGGATTCAATTTCACAAGAACATTATTAGCCGGAACAGATACAGTTAAAACAGGAGCTTATACTGATGGTGGAATAGCCGCAGACATAGATTTAGACAGTATTCCTGATATAGCCGGAACCTGCGCCAGCGTAGGATTCTTTCGTCAAAGCCCGGGCAGTCCCTTAAATTTCAGTCTTTATGACATAAGCCCTGCGAGCGGTTCTCACTGGATATATGCGGCTCCAATGGGACCAAAATGCATTCCCAGTGTAGACTTGCTTGTTTCCAACTTGGGAGAGCATACGGTTTTTGAAAACCAAATGCTTACCGGTTTTGCAAAGTACGGGGACATAGAATCTTCAATACTTCAATTTAGCAGTCAAAATCGCAGCCTTCAATGGTTTGGTTGGGAAACCTGTCTCCCGGATTCCGGGACTCTGAATTTTTATTGGCGCGCAGATACCATTGCGGGCAATGTGCTTTCTAATGCGTGGAATGGACCATATACTGCAACAAATAAAATTGATAGTTTTGCCTTGCCTGCCAATCCTCATGCTCAGTTTTTCCAATATAAAGTTGAATTTACTCCTACTATAACCGCCCCGGTAGATGTTGCCGTCCTTTATAAAGTATGGTTTACGGACACGCTCCCGATAGCCGGGATAGCAGAAAACACACCCGTCAAAACGCAAACAAAATTACTTGTATCTGGAGATAAAATTTTATTATCCGTTGAAAGACCAATTAACAATGCCGATGTTTCCATATACAATTCTGCAGGGGAAAAAATGACCACTCTCTTCAAGGGAACGATTGCCAATCATAAATATGAATTCAAACCTACCCTTAAATCAAAAGGCGTATATCTTGTCGTGCTTTCTAACAAGGAAGGAAATAAATCCAGTATAATAGAAACAACAAAGTTTATTAAATATAAATAGTAAAAAACGGTTCTATTTTTTAAAATCTATTTGTAATCCATATTTTTGACTACCCAAAGTACTCTCTTTGGACAACATCGAATATTTTCCGCTAATGCTCAAAGCAGAATAAATATTATATTTTAGAAACAAATACCACCTTTTTCCTTTTCCGCTTATACATTGGTTCGTCATTAACCCCGGTAAATCCGCTTCATATTCATACATTAAAGGAGTGGTTTCGAATAACGCTACTCTTGTGTCAAACAACAACTTCTTAAACGCTCTTCCGCCTATCCCCACATACCCTGAATTTCCTGCACTACTTTCGGTTACTATTCTTTCAACTCTAAATCTAAAATTTATTTTATTTTTACAAGATATATCCGTTTGTAATCTAAATTGTTGGTCAGTAGACTCGTCCAATTTTTTATAGGCATATTTACCTGTAAGAGAAACAATATTGTTAACTTTTTGTTCGACATCAAAAGAATACTCCGTGCCATTTGAAACAGGTTTTGTTAAGTCCGAATTAGGCAAACGAGCAAAAAAATCACAATAACAATTAAGCAAAGTATTGTTTGAAACTTTGTATCCGGCGTATAAATAATTCCCTTTTTCTGCCAGTTCTCCGGCAGTAGTTATTGACCTGTCGCTAAATGGCGTACCGTGAAAAGTGTAAAACAAAGAAGGATAATATCTATAGAGAGAGCCGATTTTAAATTCCGGTTTTCGGTATTCCAACCCGCCTATCCCTGCCCAAACACTATCGCATTTACCCGTTTCAGCAAACCATTCTATGCCCGTATACGAACCCGATAAATCCATACTAAATACATCATGTGTTCCTAATTCATTCCCTTCGGGGTTTGAATAATAGGTATTTCTATAAACAGTCGCTCCGACTTTTAATTTGTTGTTATATTCAAATCTTGTCCCGAGTAAGTTTTCTTTGATTCTGTCTTTTTTCTCCATCCCGGTAGAGGTCGAATGGTCTCCTTCGTAATCATAATATATTTTAATTTCATCCCCTTCTATTTTTCCGTCTATTGGAGTACTTGCAAAAAACAAATAGTTTTTTATATAATGTATAGGTTTTAATTCTATACCCGTTCCCCGCAAAAAATTGTTTTCTCCTGAAGTTGTATTAAGTTTTATGCCCTTTGACCTTCCTTTAATCATTCCCTGAGATTTAAATGTAGCTCCCGGCGGGACACCAAAAAACAAATTTTCGGCAAAATCCAGAACATAGTCACCGGCTACAATTTTTTCTACAATTCCATAATTTTGTAACATTATCCCGGCAGAGGCAAAATCATAATAACTTTTTTCGTAGTAATCTTTTTCTATCAATGCCGAGGAAGAAACTTTCTTATAATCAATCTTTAACCGCGTATATGTTTTGTATGGGATACCTGCAGTGTCTTCTGTTTCAGGCAGATTATCCTGTACCCTTTGACGCATTTGTATGGAATAATTATCAGGTTTTTTGGGGGCACCTATTCTTATATAAGGAGTTATTAGTTTAAGAATTTCTCCTGTCATCCCCGGCACATTTTTAAGGTCATTTATTTTTTTAAACTCCCCTGATTTTTGTCTTGTAAGGACAATTGATTTTGCGAGTTCGGGGGTAATCCAGTATATAGAAAGAAGTTCCTGTTCTTTGGCAGTATTTATAGAAATGGGATTGTCTTTTAGTGTTTGCAACTCATCTGCCAGATTATCAGATGCAATAGCTCCTTCAAAACTTGTTTGACCTATCGCGGGATTATCAGAGCTTACAACAAAGAATATAAAAAAAGTTACCATGAACATAGCTTTTACTAATATAATATTGTTAAAAAAGTGTCAATTAATTTTAAAGAACACGGATGGGCACAGACAGAACACAGCAGAGCATATCTTATAAAAAAGATGACAAATAGATGGACAAATAGCGGGACAAATAAGAAACATTTTGCTTGACATATTGAACGTATGTATATATGTTATCGTATATTATGTACTATAAATTAAGTGGACAAATAAGGAGACAAAATGGGAGACATATTATTTGGATTAAAGTTTGATTCTTCAAGAATTAACGATGTTCTTGTCAGGATAGAAGCCTATAGATTGTCTATAGATGGACTTATGTTTCCTAAGGAATGGCAGGAAACTCTCCGGCATCTTAATATCATCCGGGCTATTCATGGGACTACCGCCATAGAGGGGAACCAAAAAACCCAGGAAGAAGTTGCTCAAGCTCTTTCTGTAGATAAGACGGTTTCGCTTTCGAAATATGCTCCGGACGATGCTCAAATTACAAATGCCGATAATGCGTGTCATTGGATAGAAGATAATTTTAAGACACCACGACCATTAACCGAAGAAATGATTTTGCATTTACACTTTTTACTTACTACGAAAAGCGATGAAAGCGACAATGCCCCCTATCGTGGCGTTACTCCTTCTATAACAGTCGGTTCTAATAGTTTCGGGGGTGTTCATAGACCACCTGAGGGCGGGGAGAATATACATCGTCTTATGAAAGAGTTTATAGGGTTTATGAACTGCAGGGAAGTGACTTCTCAGCCGCCGGTAATTCAAGCTCTTGTAGGACATTTTTTTCTTGTAACACTACATCCGTTTGGTAATGGGAATGGGCGTACTGCTCGTTGTCTTGAATCGCTTATTATGTATCAGCACGGGGTTAATACTTATGGGTTTTATTCTCTTTCTAATTATTTTTATCGCAACCGGGACAGGTATTTCACATTACTGCAAAAGACCAGAACCGAGAATAATTGGGACATTACAGAATTTTTAGAATTTGGGCTGAAGGGGTTTGTAGACGAGTTATCCCGTATTGAGAAGTATATAAAAGAAAAGATTAAACGTGTGATGTATAGAAATTTAATTTATAGCGCAAACAAGCAAAAAATCAGCGCTCGTCGTCGTTTGTTAAGTGACAGGGAAACGAGCATGTTGTTATATATATTAGAGCAAGAGCCCGCAATAGACCCATTTGTTGATATTGCGTCTCCGGAGTTATGGTTTTCGGAGTTTGTTGAGAACGCTTTAATAAAGAAGCTTTATGCGGACAAATCTAATAAAACTTTATTGAGGGAATTGATTGCGCTTCAGACAAAAGGTTTTATAGATTACCAGAAAGATAATACAAAAAATGATTACAAAATCAGTATAAATTTTGGGGCTATTAGTAGATATTAGAGGTAGCGTAGGGTTCTCTAAATTGATTTGCAGAAGAAAAAAAGAACAGAATTTTTTGGACGCAGATGAACGCAGACAACAGAGGTTTTCACGCAAAGACGCTACGCGCGCAAAGAAAAGATGGGAAAGGGATGTAGGAAGATTAGATAAATAAGTATTGTGTCCCCAGAATTCTTGAGCAGGTGAGATGGACAGTTTGGGAAGAAGTGCTGAAGTAGAGAGGCGAAAGTTCTACTTGTTTAATAATATTTTTACCATATTAAACGATTAAGAAACAATAAAAGAAGTTATTCCAATTCCCAGTATTCGCGCAGTGCAAAATTATTATCTTTCTGTTTTTCTTTAAGCTTGCCAACTAAGTAATACCTATGTTCGCATCCACACATTACGACTATCCTCTTGCCGGAAAATTCTTTTGAAAAATGAATAATATTGTTCACCATAGTATCGTTGCGTTTAATCCAGAAATCACAGTCCAATTTCCAAAAATCTTTATATTGATGTAACTCGGGAATGCTATCTATAATAGTCTTAAATCCTTCATTAACATAATGTTTTTCCGAAGAGACAAGATAATCATACGCACCGGAATTTATCACTCGTGGCGATTCCTGAGAAAACGAACCTTTTATATCCATAAGGACCGCTGACAGCCCGTAATAAAGCTGTACATTTCCGTTTGTTTTTCCATCATTGTATGCCTGGTTTATTTTTTCAAGAACGTCTTTTTCTAATTTAAAGTAATTATGTTTTTTGTAAAACTTATCTCTGCCCTCTATATCGTAAGGTCTTAAAACGCAGCCCGGTGAAACAGATTGAAATTCTACCACAGCCATTCCCTCCTGCCCCTTTCTCCAGAACCCCAGCAATTGAAAAGAATCAGGAAAAGCAGAAGAATCGCATTCATACAATATTACTTGTGGGTTTACCTTTTTCAGAATATCCAATAATGCTTCCGCACTGTAATTTAGCGTAGGGGAATGAATGGTTCCGATTACTATTATTTCAGTATTAGGAATAGTATCTTTTTTCGGTAGCTCTTTGTTAGTTGTATTTAATATAGAAAGAAAAAGACACAATGCTGTAACCATTTAGTTATATCTAATATTACAGTTCTTTTAAAAGTCAAATTGTTTTTGGAGAATTATAAAAAGCATAAAAAAGAGAATTGGTTTTTATAAAAAGATGAGAGTGATTTACCTTAGGCAACCATCTACCCTGAGAGAATTGGCGAATGGCTCGCCACCTAAGCGGGATAAATTCCGCTTGTAGGCCTAACCACAAAAACAGAACGGGCGACTCAGCGAGTCGCCCCTACAATACAAGAGAGCACATTGAGGCAGACAGAAAGGCGGATTAGTTTAGTTGATATTATACTGCATTTACAATTCTAAGTAAAATTTGTTGACATAGGGCAACTTCTTTATTATGATTTCTGACATTATGTGGTTCAAAAAAGAAAAAGGTATAGAAGTTACTACCATCAAGCGAGAAGTCCCTAATGGCTTATGGGTCAAGTGCGACGAATGCGGGGAAATTCTTTACAAAAAGGAACTGGCAAAGAACTTATGGATATGCGAATTCTGCAATTATCACTTTAAGATTTCCGCCCGCAAATACATAGAAATACTGACGGACGAATTCAAGGAATTGGACATTGATATCCAAACGGCTAACCCTCTTCAATTTGAAGGGTACCTGGATAAAATAAAAGCCGCGTCCGAAAAAACAGGACAAAAAGAAGCGATTATTATTGGAGAAGGTAAAATTGGAAATTACAAAATTGCATTAGGGGTTATGGATTTCAGATTCGTAGGCGGGTCAATGGGGTCTGTCGTTGGCGAACTTGTAACCAAAGCAATTGAGTTTGCGCTTTCGAGCAAAATCCCATTAACCATTATCAATGCTTCCGGCGGTGCAAGAATGCAGGAAGGAATTTTATCGCTTATGCAAATGGCAAAAACGTCAGCCGCACTATCCGAATTAGCCGAAGCGCACATACCATATATAAGCATTCTAACAAATCCTACCACGGCGGGAGTTATGGCGTCATACGCATCTCTGGGAGACGTAGTGATTTCGGAACCAAAAGCATTGCTTGGGTTTGCCGGTCCAAGAGTCATACAGGACACGATAAAACAGGAGTTACCTAAAGGTTTTCAAAAAGCAGAATTTTGTCTTGAGCATGGTTTAATTGATGCCGTCGTTTCCAGAGATAAACTCAAAAAAACTCTTATCGGAATATTTGACTTTTTCGGAGTAGGAAAAGAAGAAACAAAACAAGAAATAAACAATTAGAAGTAGAAACGTAAAATATACATTTAGACTAACAGGAGGCAACAAATGAAAATAAAAATAAAAAAAGAAAACCTTGAACGGCTTTTAAGCAAGGTATACCCTATTCTGCCGGGGAAGAGCGCAATGCCGGCATTAACAAACGTACTCTTAGAAGCGAAAGACAAAGAACTCAGCATAAGCGCAACAGACCTTGAAACCGCAATTACCTCCATAGATAAAACAGAAGTCAAAGCGGAGGGAAGTATAGCGTTGAACGGCAAAGATTTCTATGGTATGGTAAGAGAATTGCCGAACAAGGACATTGAAATATCCGTTGATAACTTAAGCGCAAAAATCACCTGTGAAAAAATAAAATTCAACATCCAGGGTATGGACAAATCCGATTTTCCAAATCTTCTCAGCGTAAAAAAACAAAGAAAGGTTACGCTTCCTTTTGAAGTATTACAAAAGGGAGTAGAAAAGACTTTATTTGCCGCATCTACCGGAGAAATCAGCAGTATAATAAGCGGGGCGTTGTTTGATTTACAGCAAGAAGAATTCAGAATCATAGCAACGGACGGACACAGGATGGCTATATATAAGAACAAAATAAAATTAGGAAACATAATGCGATTTGTTATCTCTCCTAAAGTATGGAAAGAAGTTGCCAATTTTTCATCGGGAGTAGATATTTATTTTAACGAAAATACGGTTGGACTTTTTTCGGAAGATACGGTTATCGTATCACGAATAATGGAAGGGGAGTTCCCTCCCTATGAAGCGGTTATCCCAAAGCACAATGACAAGACATTAACCGTTTTAAAAGAAGAACTTAATTCTGCGGTAAAGAGAGCTTTAGTAGTTGCGCCAGACATAAGTCATCTGTTGAAATTCAAGTTATCCAACGAGTCGGTCACGATAGAAGCAAACTCCGAAAGAGGCGAAGTAAAAGAAGAGATTCCGTGCAAGTATAAAGGCGACTCAATTGAAATAGGCTATAACGGAAATTATATTTTATCCGTAATAAACAAGATAGGGACAGAAAGTGTAAAGTTCTTGCTTAAAGATCCTGAAGCCGCGGCATTGATTGTTCCCGACATTCCCAAGAAAGAAGAGAAAGAAGAAGAACTTGTTTATCTTCTAATGCCTATTAAATTGATATAAGCAGATCGCAGGAACTTGATTCTTGACTGCCGTTAGGCACGTTATCAAGTCTGCTGTTTCGCTTGGCTACGAACCTTTAGGTTTGTTAGTTTTAAAGACTCTTCAAAAAAGTTGAGAAAAAAGATAATTCTATCTTTGGTTCTTTTGGACCAACTTGCAAAATTATTCTCCTTTGTATTACAAAAATCACACCTTAATATCCCGGGGTTAACTTATATTAAAAGCAAGGGATACCTGTTTGGAATTTTTGTTTTCATCCCTTATAATAGAATATTGGTTATCGGGTTATTGCTTATAAGTTTGTATATTATCGTTTTATTTTTTAGGTTTTACTGGTTAAAATTTAAGCGCACCCGGTTAAGTTATGTTTCATTTTCTTTTATTATGGGAGGTTTTTTAGGAAATGGAATAGACTGCATTATATTTGGATATGTAAGAGATATGATATCCATTCCCGTATATATTTCTACGAACCTGTCTGATTTATTTATAGGCATAGGACTTTTAATATTGGCAATAGAATTATTGTTTAATAAAG
This sequence comes from bacterium, assembly GCA_041649255.1. Taxonomy (NCBI): domain Bacteria; species bacterium. The sequence continues at coordinate 112,476 of JBAZNK010000005.1, read as the reverse complement.
ATTTCCGAAAGGTCGGGTTAATATTGAAATCGCCAAAAGGAGAACTAGAATCCATTCGCCCTTTAGGTAGTTTGATAGTTCAGGATTTTAAAAATGTTTACAAACGGATAAAATGTCGTTAAGATAAACCCAAATGAACACACCACATAAATTTAATAAAGACAATTCGTATTGGAAATTCAAAGATAAATATTTGGAGTTTGAGAAATGGGATGGGGTAGAAGTAGTAGTAAGTTTACGAGGATATAAAAAAGAAATAAAAGATTCGCTTGAGAGCAAGGCAAAATTAATAACGGGAAAACAGGTCCACGGCAACAAAGTTCTTATTGTATCCGAACCCGGTGAGTACGAGTGCGACGGGTTTATTACAAATAAAAGCGGTATTTATCTTGGGGTATCCACTGCGGATTGTATGCCTGTATTTATTTATGAGAAAAGGAATAAAATAATAAGTCTTTTGCATGCAGGAAGAAAAGGCACGCAAGAAGGTATTCTTCATGAAGCGCTTTGTATTTTACAACAGGATTTTAATTCGGATGCTAAGGATATTTCCATATTATTTGGACCGGCGATATGTCCACTGTGTTATGAGTATGACTTATGGGAAAACAATTATAAGCAGGCAAAGGATATGGGAGTAACGGATATTATAAATCCCGAAATATGCACGGCGGAGAGCCTTGATATGTTTTATTCCTATCGGAAAGAACGAACCCCGGAAAGAATGTTATCGGCGATTTGTTTGCGGTAAGTCATCCCCACAATTTCTATAAAATCGCAAGGCTCGCGCCACAGCGGGATAAATTCCGGTTTGCCCTACGGACAAATTATAACACCCGGACATAGCATGCTATGTCCCTACTTAATCAAAACTAATTTCTTTGTCTCTCTAAAGTTGCCGGCACTAAATTTTGCAAAATAGATGCCGGAGGGGAGGTTTTTGGTGGGATTTACTTTATAATTGCCCGGAGTTTTTTCTTCGTTTACTAACGTTTGCACAATACGACCCGAGATGTTATACAGTTTCAAAGAAACTTTTGCCTTTATTGGGACGGAATATTGTATCGCTGTTTTTCCTATAAACAGATTCGGGGAAAGAGCAAACGCCAAGTCCTGTGTTTCTTCCGTTCCTATCCCTGAAAGCATAACATGGAAAGAAATGGAATCTCCGACAGAGCCGATATTATATATATTCAATCCTCCCGGGCTTCCGTCCGAGAGGAAGCTATTCGGATTAGTAATGTCATTTATTGATGTCCTTCCCACGTTACTGCTAAAGTTTGCGCTATTCGTAGTCCCGTTTGAATCCAGGGTCCCGCCGGGTCTGTATAAATAGACTTCATCCGGCGGACCGTCTGCATTCCCTTCGCCATCTTGTCCTGCGTTTATTCTATAAACGAGCAATCCCGAGCCCGGCAACGTGCCTTCAAAAATTCCGGTTTTTCTTCTGTATTCGACCACAAAAAATTCAGTATCGGCACAAGGGGATGGAATTTTATAACAATTATTAGTCGGGGAAATCAGCGGTTTAAGCCAATAAGTTCCGTTAGTGTCAATCTCCGGTATATCATTGATCCATATGCCGTATCTATATTTCATATAAGCGCTCATATGTTCGGGCGGGTTTAAACTTGTACACATAATATCCCATCTTCCCGCCGGGGATATCCCGTCAAAAGAGTAATGATAAAGGTCGGGCGAGCCCAGAGAATGAAACATCTCGTGACACAGAACATTGACCGTGACCTGACTTTGCAGTTGGAAATTATAATCCATAACCTGTACTCCGTGTATATAGACGGCGGTACTATATAAAGACCATCTGTGGGGCCATAATAGCGAAGCCCAGCCTTCGGGACTTCCGTATATAATGAAGCATACGTTGTCAACAAACCCGTCTAAATCACCGTCTATATCGAGAGCGCCCGGGATTTGAGAGTTGACAAAGTCAACGGCGTTTTCAAGTAAAGCGTGTTCTCTCATTCGTCTTTGGCTTCCGTTATTCCCGCCGGTATATCCTGTGGGGTTAGTAATTGAGTCATACGCTTTGTAGTAGTTTCGTGGAAATGAGTCCTGAAAAGAGACAACCGTAGATACCGTTTGGGGATAAAAAGTAGACGTAATCGCCAGTTGGTTGTAAGAGGTTTCTTTAAAATAATTATACATTGAATTTGAATCAGTGCTCGTATTGTTAAATTTATTATTGTACGTTGATATATTGTCAGTGAATTCAGATTCGTCGCTGAACCTGATAAAAACTACTATATTGTTTATGACTCCTGTACTTGGAGCTTTAGTTCCTTTAGTTTTCGGGAAAGATTTTAGAAAGGAGTCTCTCATTTGCTTCATTCTTTCGGGTGAATAGTTAAGTCCTTTTTTCAAGCCAACAAGTTCGGGATTAACTTTATTGACGATATACGCGGTTGGGATAAGTTCTTCGCCTAGTTTATCGGCGTATACGTAATACCCTGTTTTATGATTCTGGATTATGGTAAAGTTGCTCCCGTCGTGTAGCCAACTGTAGAATTCATCTCCCGTAGCAAAGCAATGTACTATTTCACCGTTGGGTTGTTTAAGAGTTTGCGGGACATCCGTAAGGTAGGCGGCTTCAATAGAAGTTAATGCAGAGATTATAAGCGCAAAGGTTAACAAAAAATAAATACTTTGTTTTCTCATTTATGCCTCCTAAATTAAATTTACGTTCTATATACTATTTGTTGCTAAAACGTCTATTTGTCAACCACTAAATTACAGATTAACAAATTGGGACAGCGAGAGGACAGAAAGATTAACCACCCCGCCAGAGCGGAGTAAACTCCGAACGCAGAGAACAAAAAAGGGGAGGACACAGAGGAAAACGGACAACAAAGAGAATGTTTAGCCACGGATTAACAAAAAACAAAATTAATAGGGGTTGGAAAGGATGAATTAAAATCCTGAGACTTTTTCGAGGTCGAGAATAACTTTTGTGCTGTCGGGTTTTGTATATTCCCAACGAACAAATCCGTATTCAGGGTGAAAATAAAAAGTGGCTTTATAAATACCTTCTTTGCTTTCTGCTTTTGTATCAATTTGCCAGCATCCTGTGAAATTAGAAACATCTTTTTGTCCAACAATTTCACGCTCATTCTTTATTGTAAGTCCTTCCCACTTCCCCCATCCTTTCCCTATGCTAAGTACTCCTTTCCATTTTTTGCCTTTTATGAAAGGTTTGTGAATCTCGGGAAAAGCAGTGAGCTCTGTAAACTTAAAATCTCCCTCGCGAGGCGGGTGAATCCATACTTCCTTAGAGTCATCGATAACACCTGTTTCCTCTGAGCTTCCTTCTTCGTAGCTCCATCTTATCTTAATTTGCTGTCCCAGAAAATCTCCTCCCGGAATTTTTAGTATAACGGATTGAGAAGAAGTAACTTTTCCTTTAATATCCAAGAAGCTTCCTTTATATATCCACTCCCTGCCTGCCTTATACACGCTTGCTTCTTTTAAAAACATACTTACATTTTCTTTTTGCGCTTTCCTGCATTCCCGGAGAATTTTTTTGAATCTCGGGTCTTTGTGAAGGGATGCCAAATCAGTATCTGTTCTCATCCATTGCAGATTACAGTATCCATTATCTACAGCTTTTCCAAGGTATTCAAAAGCTTTGTCCTTATTCCCAGCCAGAGCAAAAGAGCAAGCTGCATCATAAAAAATTCCATTGTCAGTGTTACCTTTTGTTTGAATTACTTTTTCATATATTTCTACAGATTCCTTGTAGTTTTTGTTCTTGTATGCTTTGTATGCTTTATCGGCTAATCTTTGTTTTACAAGAGAATCCGGCAATTCAGATAAGACGGTTGTTATTTTCTGTTTTTTGTTTTCCCTTAAAATAGTAAATGTTAATTTTTGACCGGGGTCAGTTTCTATAATAAACTTCGTTAAGTCTTTTTCTTCCGTAATGGTTTTCTCGTTAACCTCAACGATTATATCGTCTACTTGAAGACCTGCCTGTTCAGCAGGACTATTTGGAGCTATGGTTTTTATCTCTAAGCCTTTATTTCCATCTTTATCAAACGCTAAAAACCCTACTCCCAAGAACCCTTTCCCTTCTATATCATTCCCTTCGGGCAGGACAGGATTTTTGTGTTTTAATATGTTTTGGATTTCTCTTATAAATGTTGCGGGCTCACGATATCCCATTACTCTACCTATTTCTATGCCAAGGGAATCAGCAATAACGACAGTAGGCACGCTGGAAATATGATATTGCTCGGCAATATCTTCACCATCTATAATATGTGTAGAATCGTTAAAATCCCCATTTGTTCCAATTTTTACACTTGGGTTGAACCAATTTTTTTGGTCTACTTTTACCAATATGAATTCCTTTTTGAGCAATTCAATAACCCGGGAATCTCTGTAAGTCGTTTCATCCATTTTCTGGCAGGGCATACACAAAGCAGAATAAAAATCAATCAGTATGAGTTTACCTAATATTTTAGCTTTCTTTCCCGCCTGACTGTAATCTGTCCATTCAAGTTTGGCAGCAGCTTTTTTTTCTTCAATCTTTTCTTTAGCCAGGAACGCACCATAAAGAACAGCGCATAAAGCAAGAGGTATAACAAGATATTTTGGAAAATCTCTTTGTGTCATAGAATTATTTTCTACCTAATTCCTTGTGATTAAGTATAACCGGACCTATAATACTTAACAATGCAATATAAAGCAATGAATGAAAAAGTTTGCCGGATAAAGAAACTCTGGACTCCTTAAAAGAATTTAAGCAAGCCTCCGGCGCAGGAAGGATGTAATTGTTTATAAATTCAATAATTGCGTGCACCGTTTGATTTGGGATTACCGTCAATGCGCCGAATAAAATAGAGAACAGTATTATTGCAGTTATATTTGAATAACCTTTTATAAACGTGGAAAGTGTAGCGCTAATCAATGTCCAGAGTATATGGGCTATTATTCCTGCAATAGGCAAAACGAACCATACTTTAATATCCATATTTACGTTAACGGCTGAGGATGTTATTATCAAAGCAGATAGCATCATTATAACTATGATTATGGAGCCCACTGAAATAACCCCGAGAACTTTACTTAAGAAAAACTGTGTATACGATACGGGTTTGCTTAGAACGGTCAGGATTTTGCCATCAGCGAGGTCGGAGTCTATTATTCCGACAGTAAACAACACAGATATGAGAAAAACAATGGTCGAGAACAGCTCGTAATTGACGCTTTTAAAAATAAATACTATGGCAATTACCACGCCTATAGATACTATACCAATAGGAACAGCCTGCCGTGTTCTGAGCAGTTCTTTGATAGTGTTTTTAACAATGGCTTTTGAAATCATATTTCTTTTCCTATAATTTTGATAAACAAGTCTTCCAGAGATTCTGTAAGTTCACTTGTTTTATAAGTCTCAATAATTTTTGCTTGTTTCATAAATGCAACTCGCGTGCATACTTTTTCAACTTCCGAAAGCTGGTGAGAATTAAGAAAAATTGTTTTTCCCTGTTCCCGCATTTCAAGGATTATGTTTCGGATGTCAACGATACCGATTGGGTCTAACCCAAGAGTCGGTTCATCCAAAAAGAGTAAGTCAGGGTTGTTTAACAAAGCCTGTCCCATACTAAGACGCTGGAGCATACCGCGGGAGTAAGTTGATACTCTTTTTCCCTTTGCTTCTTCCAGCCCAATTTTTTTTAACATTTCCGAGACTATTTTTTCTTTCTGTTCTTTTATTCCATAAAGCTCGGCATGAAAATTCAGCAATTCTTTTCCTGTAAGAAACTTATGGAAAGCCGGGTTTTCCGGGACATACCCGATTTTTGCCCTTATTCCCATATCATCATTTTCTTTCCCAAAAAGTTTTATTGTACCGGTATCAGGTTTGAGAAAACCTAACATCAGCAGTAGGGTAGTCGTTTTACCTGCGCCGTTTGGACCGAGGAACCCAAAAACTTCACCTTTATCCACCTCAAAACTAACATTGTCAACGGCTAAGGCTTTTTTCTTCCCGAATTTACTGTAAGACTTACTCAACCCCTCAACTTTTATAATATTATCCATTATTCTACTTTGCTAAAAAAGCTAAAATGCTTTTATCTTTGCATATACATATTAAATTCCACTATTTTGTCAATATTTTTTTGGGGGGCATGGGGAGTTTTGGATTTTGGATTTCGGATTGGGGAATGAAGAATTAGAAGAAAAAAGGGAAATAGGACGGATTTGGATTTTCCAGCAAAGCTGGATAGGAATAAGTTGTTATTCGTGTCCTACGCTACGCTTCTGGATAGGAATCCCTAAGAGCCAAAGGCTCTAATGGCTTGCTATATTAGTATATTCGTTATTAGGGGGATAAGATGGATTCCCGCTTCCGCGGGAATGACAAACTCCAGAGATTCTCATGCAAAGGCGCAATGCTCGCAAAGAATAGAGGCGAATTAGTAAGTTGATTGATATTAGGTAAAATATTAATACTTTTTATTGACAGTTAGTTGTTTTCAATTAAAAATAGCATATAATAGAATGGATAGCATATCAGGGAACCAGAATATCCGTGCCTACGGCAGGCAGGCAGGTTATCAGAAAATCAGGAACAAAGACGGACAAAAAAGGAAACGCTACAGACAGGATGGATTCCCGCCACCGCCAAGGCGGGATCTAGGGACTTTCGCGGGAATGCCCAGCAAAGCTGGATAACTTGGAGTAATATTCCTGCCGGAACAAACTCCAAGTAAACAAAGGGGAAGGAGGAAAAAATATGTTACGATTAGGAGTGAATATAGATCATATCGCTACCATACGAGAGGTGCGAAAAACACAATTCCCTGACCCGGTGCAGGCAGCAGTTTTAGTAGAACTTGCAGGAGCAGACTCAATCACGGTGCATCTCAGACAGGACCGCAGACACATAAAAGAAAGAGATATTGAGCTTCTAAAAAATACTTTGAACATAAAATTAAACGTAGAAATTGCATTAAATAAAGAAATCTTGGATTTTATCGTAAAGGTAAAACCTTTTTCCTGTTGTCTTGTGCCTGAAAGGGTTGAAGAAATAACAACGGAAGGTGGATTGGACATCATAAAATTTTCAGAACAGGTAAAACAAACAGTAAGAACGCTAAAAAAAGCAGGCATATATACGGCAATTTTTATAGAGCCTGAAGAAAGTATGATAAAATACGCTCCGCAATGCGAAGCAGAAATTATAGAACTACACACCGGAAAATACGCAGACGCAACTACCCCCGCGCAAATTGCAACTGAACTTTCACGTATTCAAAATGCGGCCAAATTTGCAAAGTCACTAGGTTTAGAGGTGCACGCAGGGCACGGATTACATTATCATAATGTAATTCCCATAGCACAAATTCCCGAGATTGAAGAACTTAATATCGGGCATTCGATTATTTCCCGCGCTATGTTTGTCGGGTTGGAAACAGCAATAAGGGAAATGGCGAAACTGATGAGGCGGTAAAAAGATTGTGGATTTTTGAGTTCAGCTTTGGGATTATAAAAAAGAAGAAGCATGAAACATAGAATCGCTTATTTACAAAAGACAGGAATGAGATTCTTCTCTACGCTCAGAATGACAAAAGGCAAGCAAGATGCCTGCGTTATTATTTGCCTGATAGGTTTTGCATTATCCGTAACATTTTTTGCGGGATGCAAAAACAAATCCAACAATATCTCTGTGCAAACGGAAGACTTTACAAAAATGGAGGGGTATATATTTTCGGAAAATTACGCATACCTGATTAACTTCGAAAAAAACTCTATTGCGGCAAAAGTACGACTACCCTCTAAGATACGCGAAGTTTGCGCTACGGGAGACAACATCTTCCTTATTGGCGATTACTTGATGCAGCTATCAAAAGGTAAATTTAACAGAATTGCAACGCTTACAAAAGATTTCAGGCAAGTATATAAAACAGACACCGACGTTTATATCTTAAACAAAACGAAGATACAGGCAATTAAATCAGGCTTTACAATTCCTCTTTCGGAAGAGCCGATAAAATTCAGCGTAGAGTTTGATAGGATATGGGTATTGGATAAGAATGGAGTTTCCGTTTATAAATTGCCGGGGGAATCGGACGAAGATACGAAAGAAAATCAGCGCATCCCTGTGGATGGAGCAACGGATTTTATGCTTGCTCCTTACGGAATTAGGGTTTATATCGCAAAACAGGGGTTTATTGATGTGTTTGATACTCAAAACTTTACCCTTATTACTCATATTCCCATCAAAGGAATTCCCCACAAAATACTTTTCTCTCCCGCCACGGATAAAATATACTGCGTTACGGAAGTTGACGCTTCAACAAATGAGGCTATGATATATATGATAGACAGACCGTTAAATAAAGTTGAAAATATTTTACGGATAGACAATGTAAAAGATTTTTCACTTTCCCAAAATGGCAGTTACGGAATGATTTTAACAGATTCCTTATCTAATGATGAACCGGGAGCAATACACATACTAAATACCGTGACAAATAAAATAATAAATAAGATAGCCTTGACCGTAAACGACATTACAACAAGTGTAGGAGATTCAAGAATATATTGCCTTACTCCAACGGAATTAATATACATTCCTGCTTTATCCGCATTAGGCGAGAAAGCAAACGAACTCGAACCCACATTCAGAATAAAAGTTGACGGCGGAAAGAAAATAATTATAATGCCGCGGATAGATAACAAGATAGAGAATACTGACGACAGATTTTTTGTTCTTCAGGTAGACGTTGCACAAGATTCCGTTAATTATGTTAAGGGATTATTACAAAAAAATTGTTATCCCGTATGGGAATGTCGATTTGCAAACGATTATAAGTTACGGGTTGGTTTTTTCCGCACAAGAGAAGATGCGAACTTGTTTGAGAAAAGAGTACAGGCAATGATAAAGAATCCTATAGAAATAGTAAAAACACAGGCTGAATCGTCTAAGGGTGTGGGGATGGATATAAGAGATTTGAACCAGAACGGGTTATCGGATGACGCAATACAAGAAGACGGGAAAGACATAATAATTTTTGAAATACAAAACGGAATTTATACTGAAATATACAGGTGTTCAAAGGAAGAGCCGACATACAATGGAGACCCTGCATTTACAAACGTGCCTGATGGCAGCGGGACAAAACTTGCGATAAGAACTCCTATGATAAACGGGAAAAACTCCATTATAGAGTTTTTTGCCAAGGGCGACACCGTTGAAAGGAAAGATGGCATATTTATAGAGAGGGTAGAATGATGGACTTCAAAGAAGCTTTAAATTTTTTATACAGTTTTAAGAACTGGGAAAAAATCCCTGATTATGAGATTGAACTCAAAGGATTCAAACAGTTTTTAAAAAAGATAGGCTCTCCCGAGACGAAAGTAAAAAACCCAATACTGGTAGGCGGGACAAAAGGGAAGGGGTCTACGGTATCCTTTTTAACGGCTATTTTTAACAAAATGGGTAAGACGGGAGTTTACACTTCCCCGCATTTTATAAGCGTATTGGAACGTATAAGAATAGCAGACCCTTCTGCCTCAACAAAAGAGGAAGGCGGCAATCGAATACCCGAGAAAGATTTCATTAAAATCCTTGAAGAATTAAAACCGTTTATAACTGAAGAGCGAACAACATTTGAAATTTTAACGACAATTGCTTTTATACATTTTGCAAGACAATCTACGGAATTTTCCGTTTTTGAAATCGGGCTTGGCGGAAGACTTGATGCTACAAATGTAGTCAACCCGGTAGTATCGGTTCTTGTGCCTATAAGTCTTGACCATACGGAAGTGTTGGGAAATACATTGGCGGACATAGCAAGAGAGAAATGCGGGATAATAAAAGAAAACGGCAAAGTCATATCCGCTCCGCAGGACGAAGAAGTTATGCTTGTAATAAAAGAAATTTGTATGGAAAGAAACGCAACGCTTAAAGTAATAGGGGAAGATTTCTTTTGTGAGCATCCCGAATGCAGTATAGACGGGGCTAAATTTACCGTGAACGGCAGGGAGTATTACATACCTCTTCTCGGGAGACACCAGATAATAAATGCGATGACGGCAATCCTGACGGCGCAGACTTGCGGAGTGCCTGACGAAATAATACAGGCGGGATTAAAAGAAGCGACCATTCGGGGCAGACTGGAAATTATGTGGAGACAGCCATACGTCGTATTTGACGGAGCACATAACGTAGCATCGGCGTGGGTATTGCGAAGAAGTATAATTGAATTGTTTAATTTCAAAAAACTGATTTTGGTTTTCGGACTTCTAAAAGATAAAGACAAAGAAGCTATCATTCAAACACTTGCGCCAATAACGGACTATGCAATTATAACTCCCGTTAAAGTAGAGCGGTCTGCAAATCCTGAAGAACTGCTGGAGATTTTTAAGAAGGAAAAAATACCCGCAGAAATAGCTTCGGATTCTCACAGCGCGCTAAAAATAGCGCTTAAAAGAGCAAAAGAAAAAGATTTGATTTTGGCAACGGGGTCGTTGTATCTAATAGGAGAACTTTTAGGAAATACAAAGTGGACAATAATAAACTAACACTCTATTCGAAAACAAACAAAACTGAAAAGAATATTAACAGTGATTGGAAGAGACTTTAAGAGATAGAAATAAAAAAAAACAGATCTTTTTCAAATCTCTTAAAATCCCTGTAAAATAAACTAAAAAAAGGGGGAAGAATGGACGAAACAAATAACACTTTAAATGAAATTCCGGAAGCATCGTTCATAGGAATAATATTGTTTCTTGCAACGATAGCATCCCAACACCTTGGATTGGTTAAAAATCCGTTGAGCGATAAAGTGGAAAAAGATACCAGGCTGGCAAAATATTCAATAGACTCCCTTGAGATACTTAAAGACAAAACTAAAAACAATCTTGCTAAAGAAGAAAGCGAACTTTTGGAAAGCATTTTAAGCGAATTAAAATTGGCTTATATCAAAGTAGAGGCAGATGGTAATACCAAAAATAACCCCCCAATCTCTTTGTGAACTAAAACGACAAGGCGAGAAAGTAGCACTGCTTACGGCTTACGATTACCCAACAGCCCTTATAGAAGATAGCCTTGGCATAGAAATAATCCTTGTCGGGGATTCATTCGGGATGACCGTCCTGGGATACGATTCAACGCTAAAAGTCGGGATGCAGGAAATGCTGATGGCTTGCGGCGCAGTAGGCAGAGCCGTAAAACGTGCAATGATAGTAGCGGATATGCCTTTTATGAGTTACCAGTCGTCTAATTCCGCTGCCATAAAAAATGCAGGGAAGTTCGTCGCTTCTGCGAATGCAGATGGGGTAAAAGTTGAAGGCGCAGGGACGACACTCGAAAGAATTAAAGCGATTATAGGCGCGGGGATTCCCGTAATGGGACACATCGGATTTACTCCACAGTCTTTGAAAAAATTCGGTACTTATAAAGTAGTCGGCAAAATTGATACGGAAGAAAAACAACTTATTGAAGACGCAAAAGCGTTGGAAAAAGTCGGAGTGTTTTCTATAATCGTTGAATGCGTATCAAGTAAAATCATAAAAGAAATTAAGAAGGCGGTGAAAATTCCCATCTATGGAATAGGTGCCGGAGCGGACTGTGACGGGCAGATTCTTGTGGTAAATGATATACTTGGATTGTTTCAGGGGAAGTTGCCAAAGTACGTAAAAAAATATGCCGACCTGACTCCCGTAATTGAGAAAGCAATAAAAGAATACATCAGTGATGTAAAAAATAATAAATACCCCGACGAAGAACATACGTATAGGTGAGCGAGCATAACTTTTGACAGGATTAACAGGATACAATAGAAATCCAAAATCTAAAGAATAAAACACAGACAGATATTTCTCCACGGATAAAAACACCAAAGGCAAATAACGAATCGTTGTTTGCCAAATTATATCATTTTAATCTTGAGTTGTCACAAATTATGGGCCAAAGCCCGAGAGATTGTGTTGGGTTGGTTTTATGCCCCCGTCCTAAAGGACGGGGTAATTTTAAAAAGAATTAACCGGTTATTTATGACATTACAAACTTAAAATGATATTATAACACTCCATACAAATATACATCCTCAAAAAATGTAAAATTGGTATGATAAAATCGTTGACAATTAATAATCCAAAGATTAAACTATGCACATAGTATAACATAATACTAGGGGGGATATATGTATAAATTTTTAAGTGTTTTAGGATTTGTATTTTTATTTAGCTTAAACATAAAAGCTGCTACTGTCAAAGCGCCGGACACATTGTGGACAAAAACTTATGGTGGGGCAAATATTGACATAGGTCATTCGGTTCAACAAACGCAGGACAATGGTTTTATCGTTGCAGGATATACGGCTCCTACAACAAGCGAAGACACCGGAGACATTTATTTACTAAAAACAAATTCTACCGGAGATACGGTCTGGACAAAAATCTATGGCGATAGCGCTGACGATAGAGCTTATTCAGTTAAACAATCGTTTGATAATGGTTTTATTATTGCAGGTTATACCGCTTCTTTCGGGCATGGTAAGGAAGATGTATATTTAATAAAAACGGACTCGGTCGGGGATACATTGTGGACAAAAACTTATGGTGGAGCTGAAGATGAAGAAGGGACACTTGTTCAACAAACAGTAGATAACGGAACTATTATAGTCGGATATACAACTTCTTTCGGAGCTGGTTTGGCTGATGTATACTTAATAAAAACAGATTCCGCCGGAGATACTCTATGGACCAGAACTTATGGCGGGAGCGAGAATGACGTAGGCATATCCGTCCAACAAACTCAAGATAGCGGTTTTATTATTGCAGGATGGACAGCTTCTTTTGATACAAATTATGCTGATTTTTATTTAATAAAAACTGATGTAAACGGAGATACCCTCTGGACAAGAACGTTTGCCAAATATGATTATACCATTGCTTATTCTGTCAGACAAACAAAAGACAATGGCTTTATTGTTGCAGGGATTATGGAAAGTGATATGTGGGATATAGATGTTTATCTGGTAAAAACCGATGCAAATGGAGATACTATGTGGACAAGAACTTACGGCGGATACGATGACGAAGAGGTTTATTGTGTTGAAGAAACACAAGACAGCGGTTTTATTATTGCGGGATACGTAGGCGCAATGAGTGTTGGTTCGGGCTACCTGATGAGAACGAATGCTAACGGAGATACTATGTGGACAAGAAGTTACGGCGGGACAAACGATAATAAATTCTCTTTTGTCCAACAAACACAGGATGAAGGATTTATTGCCGCAGGTTATTTATATTCAAGCGGTGCAAATGTCTATCTGGTAAAACTCGGGAAAGAACCCGGCATTGAAGAAACCAATAAATCGGTTTCCGATATTACCCTGCAAATTCAACCGAACCCATTTACCAATATTTCAACAATAGCGTATCAATTACCAAAAGAGTCTTATGTTTCATTAAAACTTTATGATATGTCCGGCAGATGTTTAAAAACGTTAACCGAAGGAACAAAGAAAGCCGGTTATCATAACGAGAATCTTGAGGCAAACAAATATCCGAATGGGGTATATTTCATAAAGTTTGCCACAGGAAAACATAGGGAAAGCAAAAAATTGATACTGATGAAATAGAGATAATTTTACTATTTCTAACACAAGTTGTTGGCATCGTAAAGAAGAGACAGGAAAATAAGAGATCTGTCTTTTGATTTCAAAAGTAATACCCCATATAGGCACAAAAGAGAAACCCCAGAGAACAGATAGAAAAAAACGGAGAACGAAAAAGAATGGCAAGAAATGTAACAGGTGGTAACTTGTTGGCAGATAGCAGAAAAAACACATTAATAAATTAAGTTGATTAAATCAAAGCTTAAAAAAGAAATGAAAAGTAAAAAAAAGTTAGCACAAAAGTTGCCCTCCTTGTTTATTTTAATAATTGTATTCTGTCTTCTAACTTTTCTGTTAATCCAACAAAGGAAAACAAAAGAGTGGAACAACAAGGGCGTAGCATTTTTCAAATCCCGTCAATACGAGGAAGCGATAACGGCTTACGACAAAGCAATACGCATAAAGCACAATAATGCGATGGCGTGGCACAACAAAGGTTGGGCATTGTTTCAGCTTGGAAAATACGAGGAAGCGCTAAGTGCTTTTGATAAAGCGCTAAACATAAACAAAAATTTTGCGGGAGCGTGGGACGGGAAAGGATGGTCACTTGCGAAACTCGGTCAATACAATGAATCTCTGCCGGCTTTTGACAAAGCAACAACTATAAAACAAAGTTTCGCAGGAGCATGGTATGGCAAAGGTTGGGCGCTGGGTAAGCTCGGGCGATACGAAGAGGCACTGACAGTTTTTGATAAAGCATTAAACGTAAGACCTAATTTTTCGGAAGCGTGGGAAAGTAAAGGTTGGACGCTTGATAAACTCGGAAGATATGAGGAATCACAGACGGCTTTTGAAAAAGCAAAAGAATCCGGAAAGAGAAACGGGAAACTACCAAAAAAACAGCAGGCGAGATAAAGACAACGAATTGCTGCTTGACAAACAGGGTGCACTACAGTAGTAATTAATTGTAATTAATAGTAACTTATTGTAACTGATAGAAAAATAGAAACCACAAAGAATGGAAAAGATAAATCCTCTTGAAAAATATTATCCTCTTGCTAAGGGAAATATGTGGTTGTATGCGAATAAACAGAAATACGTAAAAATCAGCAGGGAAGAGATGAAAATTTTAGGCAAAGATAAAACATACGTGAAAATATTCGTTAAGAAAATAAGCACAACAATGAAAATTCCTCATAGCATTTTTCCGGCAAAAGGAAAATATATATATTATAAAGCCGAAGTTCGGGCAGACCTTGTTCATCTGGTAGAGAGTTTTAAGTGGGATGGACAAAAAGTATATTGCCGCCAAAGTATTGCAGAGGAAACGCACAACGGTTGGTGTGTTTGCCGAGATAATCAAGTAAGGGGATATTCTAAAAACCCTTGTATGGATGGAAATTCAAATTTCAATGTACTATTAGAAGCGCCTCTTAAGGTAGGACATAGATGGAAGATAGGAGAATGGGAAGGGAAAGTATCTTTCGGCAAAATCACTAATATTGGAGTAAAAGTTTCTACCCCTGTGGGAATATTTAAAAATTGTATAGAAGTAACCGCAATAGATAATTGTCTGGAATGGTTTGCTCCGGGGGTAGGAAAAGTGAAGGCAGAAACACCGTTTTATAAAGCAGAACTTATCAAATATAGAATAGACAGGAAGACTGTTACTACTAAGAAAAACAAATACGAACTTTTGTTAAATTATCCCGACTTGTCTTCAAAAGGAAGAAAAATATATGTCAATTTACCCATTAAGAGGAATATTACCCTTCGGGTTTATGACCTTGTATCGGGAAAAGAAGAGACATTTAAAAAACGGAATGCCTCAAAATTCATAGTAAGCCTTGACTCTGATAAGTTTCCAGCTTCAAGCTATTATGTTGGACTTTCTGCGGGAAGGTATATTGAGTTTAAGAAAGTAATAACAACAGAATAGTAACTTATTGTAACTGATAGAAAAACAGAAACCACAAAATGGAAAAGATAAATTCTTTAAAGAAATGTTTTTCATTACTTATAGGGATATTGGTATCAACTGCATTATTCGCATCCGCACCCGATACCCTCTGGACAAGGACTTATGGGGGGCTTGAGAATGATGGGGGTACGTCAGTTCAACAAACTTCTGATGGTGGATTTGTTCTTGCGGGCACGACAGAATCCTTCGGAGCAGGATATTATGATGTGTATCTCATTAGAATAGATTCCCTAGGAGACACCCTCTGGACTAAAACTTTTGGTGGAACTTACGGGGATTTGGGTTATTCAATTCAGCAGACTTCTGACGGCGGTTTTATCATTGCAGGTACTACAAGCTCTTTCGGGACAGGCGGATACGATGTCTATCTTATCAGGACAAATTCTTCCGGCGATACCCTCTGGACAAAAACTTTCGGCGGAACTAACGAAGAAGCTGGTTTTTCAGTTCAACAAACTTCTGACGACGGATTTATTATTGTAGGCTATACACAATCTTTCGGGACAGGCGGTGCCGATGTCTATCTCATCAGGACAGATTCCTTAGGCAATACGCTGTGGACAAGAACTATTGGCGGAGCTGGTCGTGATGTAGGCTATTCAGTTCAGCAAACTAAAGATGGGGGGGTTATCATCGCAGGCTGGACATCCTCCTTCGGGGCTGGACAGGAAGATGCATATCTTATCAGGACAGATTCTTTGGGTGACACCTTGTGGACAAGAACTTTTGGCGGAGTTTATGGTGATTATGGGTATTCTGTTAAACAGACCTCTGATGGCGGATTTGTCGTTACAGGAGAAATAAGTTTCGTGGGAGGAGGCGATTATGATGTTGGTTTCATTAAGACAGATTCTTCAGGTACTCCTCTGTGGGCAAAAGCTTTTGGTGGAACTGCTGAAGACGGTGGTTATTCAGTTCAGCAGACTTCTGATAGCGGTTTTATCATTGCAGGATATACAGCATCTTTCAGTTTAGGCTATAAAGATGTCCACATCATCAGGACAAACTCCTTGGGCGATACTCTTTGGACAAAGACTTTCGGCGGGACTGGTAATGATAACGCATCTTCCGTTCAACAGGCTCAAAATGGTGGATTTATCATTGCAGGACGGACAACCTCTTTCGGGGCAGGTGGTGGAGATGTCTATCTGATTAGGCTGGGGAAAGAAACAGGGGTAGAAGAACAGGCAAATTTGGATTTTGGATTGGGGATTGCGGAATTAAAAATAATTAAAAATAAGATTTATTTGGATGTGTCAAAGAGTATAAATGCGGATGTGAAAATATACGATTTGGGCGGAAGGCTTCAAAGCACTGTTTATGAAGGTGCATTAAAGAAAGGCAATTATACTTTTGTGACGAATATTAAAAAGAATGGAATATATTTTGTGAGACTATCAACGGGCACACTTAAAGTTACAAAGAAAATTACAGTTATAAAATAAAAAGAGTGGATTCCCGCTTCCGCGGGAATGACAAATAGAAAGCAAAAAGATAATAGCAATGTGATTGGAGGTTATATATGAAGAATATAAACAATTCGACAGACGATACAAAAACAACATCAACACATATTGCATTATTCAAAGGCAAACAAATCAGAAAAACTATTTATAATAACGAGTGGTGGTTTTCAGTTGTAGATGTAGTACAAGTATTAACCGACCAGCCTGATGATTATATGGCAAGAAAGTATTGGAATAAACTTGCTCAAAGACTTAGAGATGAAGGAAGTGAAGTGGTGACAAAATGTCACCACTTGAAATTGGAAGCTCCTGATGGGAAAATGCGAGAAACTGATTGTGCTAATACTGAAGGCACAAAATTAAAACAAATAACAGATTTATTTTTCAACAGTGATTTAAACCCCACTTTAGCGGGGAAAGGGCTTGTAAAAAAAAGAGAGATTCTTCTCCCGATAAATCGGGCTCAGAATGACAATGATAAACTGAAAACAAAAAGCAAAACGATAAAAATAATATGATTGGTGAATTTGAAATAATAAATAAAATACGAAAAGATTTTCCCAAAATAGGGGATGATTGCGCGGAAATAATTACCCCAAAACCCGGGAAAAAACTCATAACTTCCACAGACGCCTTTGTTGAAGGAACTCATTTTAAAAGGCAATACTTTACCGGATATGACATCGGATATAAAAGTTTTACTGCTTCCATATCGGATATTGCCGCTTGCGGCGGAATTCCGAAATACGGACTTATTGCGCTCGGAATGCCAAACGGAGATACGACATTCGTAAACTCTTTATATGCCGGCATAAAAGCAGTCAGCAAAAAATATAAAGTAGAAATAATCGGTGGCGATACAGTGTTGTCCCCATTCGTTTTTGTAAGCATAACCATAATAGGAGAAACGGAAAAATTCATAACCCGTAAAGGAGCAAAAGTCGGGGATATAATTTGCGTTACGGGAACAGTAGGAAGCGCTTCGGCAGGATTAACCGCGTTAGAAAAAGGAATAAAAAGCAAATGCACAAAGAACCAGCTTAACCCGGAAGCTTGCGTAAAAGAAGGGTTGTTGCTTGTACCATACGCAAGTTCAATGATAGACATATCCGATGGATTGATAAGCGATTTAACTCATATACTTGAAGAATCCAAAGTAAGCGCAAAGATTTATCCTGATAAAATACCCATAGATAAAGAAGTGTTTAAGGTCGCAAAAATGGTTGGTTGCAAAGCAGAATATTTTGCCTTAAACGGTGGCGAAGATTATGAGCTTTTATTTACTCTACCGGCACGGTTATTAAAGAAAGCAAAAGATAAAATTAAGTTCACGGAAATAGGGGAAATAATTCTCCTTAATAAAAAACCTCAGGTTATAGATGAGAAAGGGAATATTATTTTGGCAAAAGGTTTTGACCATTTTAAGAAAGGGAAGAAATAGGAACAGTAGAAATAAAAAGACGCAGAGATCGCAGAAAAAAGAATGTTCTCCAAAGAAACATTCCAAACAGGCTAGTATGCAGGTCGGCGAACAAGCGCCTTGTTCCCCTTTTTCCCTATAAAACAGTATGTTACTTTAAGAATACCACTACCCTATTTAATTAGAGTAATCTTTGTGGATATATGAGTATCCGTTGTATTAAGTTTAACGAAATAAATCCCGGAATTGAGATTAGTTGTGTTAATTGTCGTATTATAATTGCCTGCGGATTTAGATTCGTCAATAATCGTTTTTAATAACCTGCCGGTTGCATCATAAAGTTTTAAAGATACGCGTTGAGTGGTAGGGACAAACAGAGATATATTTGCTTTTTTTGTAGCCGGATTAGGAGAGACATTAAAGCTAAATTTTTGTTTTTGGGATTGATTCTCTTCTACGGCAATCGCCAAATCAACAGCCGCACCAAGATTCATCTTTCCATAGCCGGTATATTTATCCCATCCTGAAGGACTGATATCCACAGCTGTAGTAATCAAGATGTCTCTTATCTCAGCATTTGTCCGGGACTTTTTCATTGACCATACGAGCGCGGCGCCGCCTGCAGCTTGCGGACAAGCCATAGACGTTCCCTCTTTATCCATATAAGTGTTCCCCGGGTAAGTACTGTAAATATTTACCCCCGGCGCAACAAATTTTGTATGACTTCCATAGTTACTATATGACAATCTTGTGCCTGATTCAGACATTCCGCCGATGGCTATTACCCCTGTATCGGCAGCAGGATAACAAAACATTTCCGAACTGTTATTACCCGTTGCTGCAAATAAAAGACGTCCGGAATTCCATGTCTGCTGGCAATACGAATCAAGGGTAGCAGAATACGATGTCCCTGCAGCACTTATAGACAGCACCCATACTCCATTTTGCACACACCATACTATCGAATTTAAGAGAGCAGTGCTTGTCCCACTTGTCGAATTCATAAACCTCAATGAATAAAGACGGAAGTTCCCCATACCTGCAATTCCTGTACTGTTATTAATTGTTGCCCCTATAATACCCGCACAATGAGTAGCATGCCACTCGGCAGTACTGGCATTTACCGGATCTGCATCATTATCTTTAAAGTCATATCCCTTAACCGTTCCAAACCTACCCGCCAGATCAGTATGCGTATAGCTTATGCCCATATCAATTATTCCTACTGAGATAGAAGTATCTCCCCAACCATGGTCCCAAGCTCCGGGAGCGTTCATAGATACTTTATCCCATTGTTGAGACGCAAAAGACGGGTCGTTGGGATTGGCAACAGGTCTATAAATTCTGTTCGGTTCTACAAAACGCACCATTGATTTTGCCTTCATAGTCTTAATAAAAGCTTTTGATTCAGGGATACCACCCTCAACTTTAACTGATATCCATTTATAGTCTATTCCCTTGCTTATTAAAGATACTCCTTTTGTCGTAATTCCAAGCTCTCTTAAAGAAGTTGCTTTCTCAACATTAACCGTATTCTCTTTATACAAAACTATCATTTCTCCCGGAACTATATCCGTCCAGTATGAAGAATCGTCTTCAGTAATGACGGGAATCGGCGTACGAGGAACAGGCATTGAACCCTTCGTAGACACAGGAAGTGCCCCATTTACTATTAAAGGACATAGCGCTAAGACCGCTAAAAATAAAACTTTGTTCATACTCCCCCCTTTTTTTAATTATTATTTAATTATAGTAATCTTTTTAGATACACGAGCATTCCCTGCTGTCAACGAAACAAAATAAATCCCGGAACTAAGTCCGGACATATTAGCTGTTAAATTATAATTACCCGCTGTTTTTTTTCCATCAAAAATTGTTTTCACTACTCGTCCGGCAGTATCATAAATTCTTATACTAATATTTTGAGAAGTTAAAACGGAAAATTGCACAGACACCAATCGTGCAATCGGATTCGGCAACACATTTAAATCTAAAATCCCCAATCCAAAATCCGAATTTGACTGTTCTTCTACTCCGACATCCCCTACTCTAAGAGTTACTTGCACAGGATAAGGATTATTATCCGGGTCATTCGAGGCAATAAATAAGGTATCATAATAGTATCCGGTATGGAGTTGCGCTTCAACAATGATATTAACTCCTTGAGAACTTCCCACGCCTACCGTAAAGTTAGTTGGCGTTACGGATTTAATCCAGGACGAGTGATGCGTAATGTTAGAAACAAACAACGCGCCCGTGGCTGAAGACGAATTATATACGGTAAGAATTCCCGTGTCCGCAGAAGATGTTTGTCTGTTTTTAGCAGCAATAACAGCGTTTCCAAGATTTGGTTTACCATAACCATAATATTTATCCCAACCTGAAGTTCCAAGGTCTGTCGCGGTAGAAATTAATATCTCTGCTATGTCTGAATTTTTAAGTTTTGTATTTGCAGACCACACAAGAGCCGCTCCACCTGCCACTTGAGGACAAGCCATAGAAGTGCCCGCCCATGTAGGACCGGCATAACTGTTACCCGGAATAGTCGACCAGATATTGGCATCTCCGGGAGCAGAAAATTTCATATGTGTACCATAATTACTAAAAGAAGAACGTTGATTACTTGAATTTATTGAACCTACGGCTAACACTCTATAAAAACCGGCAGGGTAGCAAATAGTTTCTGCGCCATCGTTCCCGGTCGCAGCAAACAAGAGACACCCTGAGTTATATGCAGTAGAACATTGCGCGGCAAGAAGATCGGAATATCCTCCACCACCAGTACTCATAGATATTATATTTACTCCGTTGGTTCTACACCACTGTATAGAATTACTAAGAGCAGTGGTGTTCCCGCCCGACTCACTCATAAACCTTAGTGAATAAAGTCTTGAGTTGGACATTCCTGCGACTCCAGCGTTATTATTAATTGTTGCGGCAGCAATACCGGAACAATGTGTACCATGCGCCTCCGAAGAAGTAGCATTTATCGGGTCGGCATCGCCATCCCTATAATCGTACCCTTTAACGGAAACATACCTTGTCGATAAATCAGGATGGGTATATTGAGTCCCCTGGTCAATTATCCCGATAGAGATAGAATCGCTTCCCCAACCGGAATCCCACGCTGCAGGCGCACTAAGGTTTAATTTATCCCACTGGCTTGACCAGTAAGCATCATTAGGCGTTCTAAAAGGTCTAAAAATCCTATTAGGTTCAACCGACTTAACACCCGATTTAGATTTCATTCTTTTTAAAAATGCTTTCTCTTCCGAAATATCTCCGCTACATTCAACAAGGATAAAATTGCATCCCAGTTCTCTGCTTTTTAAAGTTGTGTTTTTTTCCATTATGCCTAATGTTTGCAAGGAAGCGGTTTTTACATTTATAACGTTTCCGTAACCAATTATCATTTCCCCGGGGACAATATCTTTCCAGTATTCCGGGTCGTCTTCAGTAATTCGAGGAACAGTTGCCCAGGACAAAGAAAGCGACTTTGAAGAAGCGCTATCTATATGAAATATGATTGGATTCGGGGATACACTTATTTCCGGTGTTCCGGTCGATACATAATTGACAACGGCAACGTGAAAGTAATCCATATAATCATCTACCCACTTGTTACTATCGGGATAAAAGTATTTATTAGGAGATGTCTTAGTGCTGTCGAAAGACGAAGAGGGAAACAGAGTATCCCACTCATAATTGCCCACCCAAAAAGGCCCTGTTACGTACACAGGCGGGGTTACGTTGTACCAATTAATTTCTATTTTCTTTGCGGTAACAATGCTGGCAGTAACTCTTGCTTTGTACAAGACGGCTCCGGGGGATCCTGCATTATCGCTCCATATGAAAAGGCTGCACTGTTTTGACGCCCCGGCAGTACGAGAGGCAACCCCATGAGCCAAAGCAATAACGGAACAAGGACTCGCAGGAGCAAGTTGTGTAGCTTCGTACTCGTTTCTATATGCGGCCTGATAGTAAAGATAAAGAGGTCCCTCCCATGTGGGAGATAAAGTATCTATTATTCCTTTACTTTTGCTAAATTGTTTTACGCCTGAACGACTTGCGGGGAAAAGTATATCCGTTTTCCCTGCATCTATAACATTTGAACATGTCAAAATCAAAGTTATCGGCAAGATATATCTATGTTTATTCATAGCCCCCGTATTTTAATTATACCTATCTAAATTATATATTATATAATTGTTTCTATTTTCCTTATTTGTCAAGATAGAAATGATTATTTCTTACAAGTAAATATATACACAATGACAACTTTTGTATTCAACAGTAAAACACATTGATTTCTAAACAGGCTCTCAATATTCAAAGACTTTGTTTTCCCATTCTCAGCATTTTTGATGGCTAACAATCTTAAATCATTATGCTTGACATTTTTTAATATGTTAATTAGTATACGAAACTAGGTATAGATTTTTAGGGTACTGGGCGCTTGGCGCAGGGGTTAGCGCGCATGGCTTACATCCATGAGGTCGGGGGTTCAAATCCCTCAGTGCCCATTTTATTTTTTTTGAATCTTTTGTAAAAAAATTGCATCTTAATATTAAAGAAGATAAAAAAGTTTTTAATTATTATAATCTTTGAAAGGAGGAAAAGATGAAGAAGTTACGACCACTTGGTGACAGAATCTTGGTCAGGCGGATTGAGGAAAAAGAAGTCAAAAAGGGAAGCATCATTATCCCGGATACAGCAAAAGAAAAACCTCAAGAAGGAGAAATCATCGCAGTAGGACCAGGCAAACTTGACGACAAAGGCACTCGCCACAAACCAGAAATTAAAACCGGAGATCGCGTTTTGTTTGGTAAATACGCAGGAACGGAAATAGAAATAGATGGGGAAGAGTGTTTAATAATGAACGAGGATGATATTTTAGCAATAATTGAATAACGGGGGTGATTAACAAATGGCTTCAAAAGAAATAAAATACGCTGAAGAAGGACGGGCGCTTATAAAGGCCGGCGTAGATAAACTCGCAAATGCAGTCAAAGTAACATTAGGGCCAAAAGGCAGAAACGTTACGATAGAAAAAAAATGGGGTGCACCATTAGTTACTAAAGATGGCGTTACAGTTGCAAAAGAAGTAGAATTGGAAGATAGATTTGAAAATATGGGCGCACAAATGGTTAAAGAAGTTGCTTCTAAAACTTCTGATGTAGCCGGAGATGGCACGACAACGGCAACCGTTCTTGCTCAAGCAATATTCCGCGAAGGGTTTAAGAATGTAACCGCAGGCGCAGACCCAATGGCAATAAAACGTGGCATAGAAAAAGCAACGGAAATAGTTGTCGAAGAGCTTAAAAAACAATCTAAACCTACTAAAGGCAAAAAAGAAATTGCTCAAGTAGGGACTATTTCAGCAAATAATGATAAAGAAATAGGCGATATGATTGCAGAAGCTATGGAAAAAGTTGGAAATGATGGAGTTATCACTATCGAAGAAGGCAAAGGAACAAAAACCGAACTTAAAATAGTAGAAGGTATGCAATTCGATAGAGGATACATATCTCCTTATTTCGTAACCGATTCGGAAAAAATGGAGGCAGTTCTTGAAGACTCGCATATACTCCTTTACGATAAGAAAATATCCGTGATGAAAGATTTTCTACCTGTTCTTGAAAAAGTAGCTCAAACAGGCGGATCTCTTCTTATTATATGTGAAGAAGTAGAAGGCGAAGCACTTGCTACTCTTGTTGTAAACAGAATTCGTGGAACACTTAAATGCTGTGCAGTAAAAGCTCCCGGATACGGTGACCGCAGAAAAGAAATGATGGAAGATATTGCAATCCTAACCGGCAGCAAAGTCATTTCTGAAGAAAAAGGAATGAAACTGGAAAATGTTAAGATGGAAGATCTAGGCAAGGCCTCAAAAATAAAAATAGATAAGGATAATACCACTATAGTAGAAGGAAAAGGCAAGAAAGCTGACATACAGGCAAGAATGTCCCAGATTAAATTACAAATTGGTGAAACAAAATCAGATTACGATAAAGAAAAACTTCAGGAAAGACTTGCTAGACTCTCCGGAGGCGTAGCGATAATAAACGTCGGCGCACCTACTGAACCTGAGATGAAAGAAAGAAAAGCAAGAACCGATGACGCTTTACATGCAACAAAAGCCGCAGTAGAAGAAGGAATAGTTCCAGGTGGCGGTGTCGCATATTTGAGATGTCTTCCTGCCCTTGAGAAATTAAAACTAGATAGTGACGAACAAATTGGTGTCAATATTGTCAAAAAGTCACTGGAAGAACCAATTAGATGGATTGCAACTAATGCAGGCGAAGAAGCTTCCGTTATTGTTAACAAGATAAGAGAAACAAAAGGAAGCATGGGCTTTAACGCAGAAACAAATACAGTTGAAGATCTTATGGAAAATGGTATCATAGACCCAACAAAAGTAACTCGTATTGCATTACAAAACGCATCGTCTATTTCGGGATTATTGCTTACTACTGAAGCAATGATAGCAGACAAACCGGAAGAAGACAAGAAAATGCCACCTATGCCAGGCGGCGGCGGTTATCCACCTGAATATTAAAAATCTAAAAAACAGCGGGATTTTCCTCCCGCTGTTTTTTTATTTTAAATTCCATTTGACAATTGTAAAAAGTTTTAGTTAATATTAAGTAATTGTTGAAAATAGGGTTGTAATATAGTATGTTTTAAAATTAAGAGATCGTGGTGTAGCCTGGTTTAACACATCCCGCTGTGGCGGGAATATCGTTGGGGTGTGTTGCTTGCTACTATTAAGTAGATATATATGTTTGAATTTATGGGGTCGTGGTGTAGCCTGGTTTAACACATCGGCCTGTCAAGCCGAAGATCGCCGGTTCAAATCCGGTCGACCCCGCCACTTTTTCTGCCTATAATGAACATTGTAAGCGTAACAACAAAAGGACAAATTGTCATTCCTTTCAAAATCCGTCAAAAACTTAATATCAAAAAGGGAACCAAATTATATATTGAAGAAAGGGATAACGAAATTATCATAAAACCCATTACAACTACATATTTTGATAAATTGGCAGGGAGCTTACAAACAAATGGCAAATTAACAAAAACATTTCTTGAAAAACGGGGAAAAGAAAAAGAAGCTTAATCTATGCCAAAAATAATTGACACCTATAGTCTTTTAGTATTTTTAGAAAAAGATACCGGTTTTGAAAAAGTTAAGTCCTTGCTCGTAGAAGCCGCACAAACAGGGGACACCTTACTGCTTTCTTCCATTAGTTTTGGTGAAATTTGCAATATTGTCTCTCGAGAATGCGGACAAGAAAAAGCAAATGAAATTGAAAACATAATCAAAACCTTGCCTGTTGAGATAATTGACATAACTACACCTCTTGCAACGGAAGCATTTCGTATAAAAGATACCTATAAACTATCCTCTACAAATTGTTTTACTGCTGCTCTTGCCAAACTTCAAAACGGAGAACTTGTAACCGGAGACAAAGAATTCAAAAAAGCAGAACGCGAATTAAAAATTGAATGGATAAGTTGAATTATTGTGGGTATTATTAAGCATACTTAATCAGATGCTTTCGGACAAAGACATAGAAACCGTTCTGAAACTATCCACTATAAAAAATCTAAATGAATCAACTTTGAGAGAAATTGTTCTTAAGTTTAAACCACTCTCCACTGTTTTCGATACTTCCTTAGGCGGATTCAATAAACTTGGAGATGAAAAATTTATATCCGCAATAAAAAAAGCCAAAACTATCTCGGTAGAAACTCAAACCGCCCTCCTAAAACGATTTAACATAAATATTTTAACCACTGAAGATGTCGAATATCCTATGAATTTAAAAGAACTGCCCGACGCCCCACCAATGCTCTATATACAAGGGAACATATTGGATACAGATACCCAGGCAATCGCAATAATAGGGTCAAGAACTCCTACTCATTATGGCAAACTTGTTACAGAAACATTCGTTAAAGAATTCATACTGTCCGGAATTACTATTGTTTCCGGGTTAGCAAGAGGAATAGACACTTATGCCCATCGGGAAACATTAGCAGCCAAAGGGAGAACAATTGCAGTAATTGGATCCGGCATAGATAAAATATATCCTCCCGAAAACCATGAACTTTTCAATAAGATTTCTGAAAGCGGGGCAGTTATTTCCGAATTTCCCCTTGGCACTCAACCATGGGCAGGCAATTTTCCGGCACGAAACAGAATAATATCCGGTTTATCTAAAGCAATAGTGGTAATGGAAGCTAGTTTACAGAGCGGAGTTTTTTCGACGGTAGAATGGGCAATTAAACAAGGGAAAGATGTTTTTGCTGTACCCGGCAACATAACCTCCGAAAACAGCAAGGGCACAAACAAGCTTATTAAAGACGGAGCAATACCGGTTACTTCTGCTAAAGATGTGCTTGAATATTTAGGCATTTTACAAATAGCCCCGGTTCCAAATAAAAAAATAATAGAACTAACGGAAGAAGAAAATACATTGTTTACTATATTAACCTATGAACCTATTCATCTGGATCAATTAGCCATATTGCTTAAATTGCCCGTTCAAACAGTTTTGTCCTTGTTGCTTAATTTGGAATTAAAAGGAATAGTAAGACAACTGCCGGGAAGACATTTTGCAAAAAATAAATACTAAGCAGGACTAACGATAGAAATTATATCCCCTGGAAAATGAACATATTCACTTGATTGACTAATTAAACGCATTCCATTTTTCTCAACCAAATAAGCAAAAAAATCCTTAGTCATATCGGAACGTTGCCCATCTTCTTTTGTCCCGGAACCGGAATGATGAATTATGGCAACCCCATCCTTTTTCATAATTTTCTGAAAATATCGTAAGATGTAGTCAATATCCGTAGGGTTTATATGTACAAATACATCATATGACCATATAAAATCAATACTGTTTTCCTTTATAAAACTTAAATGCCTTCCATCATATAAATGGTATTCTATGTTTTTGCAATCCTTAAATCTTTCTCTGCAGACTGACAGACATTTTTCTGAAATATCCACCAAAAACAATTTTTTCGCAAGAGGTTGCAACACTTCCGTCCACCTGCCACCTCCGGGACCTATTTCCAAAAATGTACCCGCTTTTTTTGTATGCGGTATAATCATTTTTGTAATCAATTCGTTTTTCCATTCTTCATTAATAGTCCATTCTTCTCCTTTTTCTGACCAATCCCATCTATTCCATGCAGAAATATTTTGTGCTCTTGTAAATTTTTGTGCGTTTAACGTCCAGTCGCCTACAATATAATTCCTCTGTTCAATTTGAATTAACAGTTTGCATAATTTATTGTCCCATCTCCTACCTATACAATAAACTACATACCTAAAAGTCCATAATACACCTTTTTCTTTTAAATACTTAAAAATTTTCAAAAAACTCTTCATAAAAAAATCCTAGTATGTTTTCGCCACAAAAATTTTTACCTGTTTTTAACCTTACCTGTGTTTTGCAAGAGTTAACAGTTTATTTGCTTCCGACTTTAACTTTTTCATTCCCTTTGCATATGGGAGTTTTAAAACTTCCTCGCATTGGGTTTTACATTCTTCCTTTTCTCCAAGTTTAAAACAAATTTTCGCAAGCTCAACTCTACAGTATCCAATATTATAAACTGTATTGGGCTGACTTACAAGAGTCAGTTCAAGCAATTTCTCGTACTCCGCTTTGGCTTCTTTTAATTCCCCTGCTTTGCAATAGGCTTTTACTCTTGTCCAACGAAACACCTTGGAACGCGGGAAACTATCTATGAGAGGGGTTATGATTTCTATAGATTCTTTGTATCTCTTTTCTTCTATAAGAAAAGATGCGTAAGCAGCTACAGACGCATATCCAAAATACTTACTTTTAATACAAGCAAGCTTAACGTCTTTTTCCCAACTTGATTTTCCTCCCCAAGGCGCTAGAGAGGCCACTCTATATTTAAAATAATTATATCCACTAACTCCAACGTATGCATCAAATAAACAAGAATCCATTTTTATTGCTTTTGTTAATTCGTCAACTCCCTTCATAGCATCTTGCGCTGCGGAAAATATGTTTTTATTTACCGCTTTATAAAATGCGCATAATCCATAAGTTCCGCCCAGCCAGAGGTGTGGTAGTCCTGAAGTATCAGCCATCTTGATTTCTTTATTCGAAAGTTTTATTGTTGTATCGCAATATGAAAACAACTCTTTAACCAATGTATCCGTGGAAAAATCACTCATATAAAGAGCAAGCAAATCGGCAATCATAAAATAAGGAGCAGGGTTTTGAGGTTCAAGGGTTATGGCTTCGTTAAATCTGTTTCGCGCTTCCTGATAATTTTCCCCGTAAATAAAATAACTGCCCTGTATAAGTAAAGAATCTACTTTTGAATATTGTCTTTCGGGACAGAATTGAGATATGAGAAAAAAATAAATTATCATAAAAAGCGAATCACTAACGCCAACTAATCATTTATTGTTTATTTTTGTATCCGTAATTTCTTTCTAATATCCGGCAATAATTCATACAAATGTTGCCCGGGACATAATGTATCAGCCAATGGAAAATCTTTATGCCCTAATACCTGCAATTCTCCGAATTCTCTAAAAAGCTTTTTTATAAGTATTACTAAGGTTTTTATTTGTATTGTAGTTGGATACGTTTCCTCGAAGTTTCCACAAACGCATATACCAATAGATTCTGTATTATCTCCCTTCACATGCGCTCCCTGCGTATTTATATCTCTTCCTTTACGAATGTCTCCGTTTTTTTCTATTACAAAATGGTATCCCACATCATCAAACCCTCTTTGAATATGCAGTTCTCGTATAGCTTCAAGTCCAGTATCCGGAGATAAAGCAGAATGATGAATATAAATTTTTATTACTTTTCTTTTGCCCGCCATAAGACGGCTTATCCTACTTGTTTATCTGCTTTTTTATGTTTTGAGTCCGGAATAGAACGACTAAAAGAAATATGATTCACGACACCAATAGCTCCCATAGGCACTATGGCATAATCCAGTATAAATACTTTTGTTTTAATCCCTATTCCAAAAGTTAACCCTGTAATCACTTCTTTTAGTGAGCCGGTACCAGTATCCAATTCTTTGCCTGAAGAATTATAGCCACCCCTAATTATAAAGGAAGGGGTCGCACTCCATTCTATTCCAACTGCTTTATCTATTCGCGATAAGAGTGTTTTTGCTACAGAAGTATCTTTAACCGGCAACTTAATCTGCGCAGAAAGCAATGCTGTTTTATTAAATAATAAATAGTTGCCTCCAATTGAAGCAGAAAAAGGCAAGCTTTCACTGGCTGTATCAAATTTGCTTGTTTGTACCCCAACATTATGCAAGACAGCCCCTATTGTAAGTCCTTCATATTTTTTTATCGCTATCGTTCCCCCTGCATCAATTGCCACAGCCGTTCCTGTAAACCCTGCAAGATTATAATAAATTGCCTTTGCGCTTACCCCAAAAGCTTTTTCCCCAACAACTCTTGAGTATCCAATTGTTGATACCATACTCTGGGCCTCAAAATTAAAACGGTTCGAAATAGTATCGTCGGGCGTATATCCTTCAAGGGTACCATCAAAAGTACCATAATTTAAATACTTTATGCCTATGCCTACAGTTCCTTTATATTTTGGCATTGCAAAAACCCCATATCCACTTTGGATACCTTCAAAATAACGAGAATATCCAAAACCAAATGCTTTTGGCGTTATTTGTAAAGCAGCAGGATTAGTAAAAACAGCTGATACTTCTCCCGTTGTTCCAAAATCACATCCGGCAATGCCTGCGTATTTTGCCCCACTGGTCAGATTTAGGAAATCAAATCCGCTTACTTCATCACCCATTGCTATTGAAGAATAAAAAAGTATAACTATACCTATCACCGCCATAGCGGGATGTTCCATAACATATTTTTTCATACTCCCCCCTTTTTTTGCTGTCCCCGACGGGACGTCCTGTCTACCACATTTTGACCATTTTCTTGGCTATTCTAAAATCCTTCCTGCCTGATGGTAGGCAGGTGTTGCTATCTGATAAAAATAAACACCATTCGGAAGTTTGTTGTTTGAACATAAACTTACCGCGTGCCAACCTCTATCTTGTTCTTTATCCAAAGCTGTTTTAACTATTTCGCCTTTTAAATTATAAACTGTTAACATAATTTTCTTCCTTTCGGGAATATAATAAATAATTCTTGTGCTCTTAACAAAAGGATTAGGAGAATTTTGTAAAAGAATATACGCTTTCGTATCATACTTTCCAATAAATCCTAAAGCCATAGTATCACATAATTCTTCGACACCAACTCCATAAGCTTTTACCCCTATCGTACAGACTAAAAAACAAACTAAGTATACGGTTATGTATTTTGACATAAATTATTTATCCATTACTTTTGCTGTAAATTCGCCTTCCGCAACAAGAACATCTTTTACATAAGCTTTGGCTGACATCACACAAAGCCCTTCTCTATATTTAAGCAGTTCAAGCTCACTTCTTAAAACATCTCCCGGTAAAACCGGATGCCTAAATCTTACTCCGTCTATTTTTAAAAAATACACCACTTTATCCTTTTTATCCTTAACTCTATGTAAGAGCAAGAAGCCTCCTACTTGTGCCATTGATTCTATTATTAAAACACCCGGCATTATTGGATGTCCCGGGAAATGCCCCATAAAGAAAGGTTCGTTTATGGTAACGCACTTTTCGCCTATAACAGAATTGTCATCCAAAGCAACTATTTTGTCCACAAGCAACATAGGATACCTGTGTGGCATTATTTTTAAAATATCTCTTATATCAAACTGCATTTCAACCTCCTTGCGAGTTCACAATTTAAACTATGTCCGGATTTTATTCCAAATATCCAACATTTAAGGCTTACCCCTGCCAAGGCAATATCGCCAATAATGTCGAGCATCTTATGTCTAACCGGCTCATCTGGGAACCTGAGTCCATTCAATGCTCCATTTTCGTCCATTATCAGAGCGTTCTCCATACTGCCCCCCTGAATAAGTCCTTGTTTTTTTAGATTCTCCACCCATCCTGTAAATGTGTATGTACGTGATGGCGCTATTTCGTTCGCATATACCTCCGGCGATATAACAAGGCTTTTATATTGAGGGGTAAATCCCGGGTAATTATATTCTGCAACAAAAGATATTTTAAATTCATCGGCGGGGGATAAAAATATAGCAGAATCTTTCGTTGTCATAAAAATAGGTTCCGTCGGTTTAACCACTCTTTTAGCAATGGTTTGCGTTGCTATTTCTATCGATTCGACAAAAGCTTTGCTGCTGCCATCCATGGCCGGTATCTCTTTTCCTTCTATCAATTCTATAATTGCATTCGTTATGCCCATACCGTAAAGAGTGGATAAAATATGCTCACAACTCTTAATTTCTATGTTATTATGTTTTAAATTTACTCCGTGAATGGTGTCGCAAACGTAATCTATGCTTGCGGGAATGCTATGCCCATTACAATTAAATACTATACCGGTATTTTCAGGGGCAGGCATTACAACCATTTTACCATATGTTCCAGTATGTATGCCTATCCCTTCAAAAGAAATAATTTTTTTTATTGTTGCTTGCATGGGACATCCCGCCTCGGCGGTGATTGTTCTTCGAGTTTTTTAACCCTTTTAAATAAATCAGGCAAGTCAATTAGCAAACTATATGCGCGATTAGATTCTATATGCGGCCGCGCCGGAAAACCTGATACCGTAATGCCCTCGGGGATATCTTTTGTTACGCCAGATTGAGCAGCAATAACAACATTATCTCCTACTGTTATATGATCCGGCACTCCCGCCTGTCCCGCAATAACCACATTGTTGCCGATATTGACACTTCCCGCAATGCCAACCTGTGCGCAAAGAATAGTGTTTTCCCCAATTATTACATTGTGGGCAACGTGAACAAGATTGTCAAGTTTTGTACCTTTTTTTACAATTGTATTGCCAACAACGGATTTATCGATCGTTGAATTTGCTCCAACTTCTACATCATCTTCCAAAATAACTCCTCCACGATGTGGCATTCTTTTATATCCGCTTGCTATGCGGTTATATGCAAACCCGTCGCTTCCTACTACTGTCCCTGCTCCAATTACAACTCTATCTCCAAGAAACACATCTTCTTTTATAACGGCGTTTGGATGAATCTGACAGTTCTTTCCTATTTTTACTTTATTGCCTATGTACGCCCCATCCATTATGATAGTGTTATCACCAATTTCTGTTTCGTATCCTATGCAAACAAAGTCTCCTACACTTATGTTCTTTCCTGCTTTTACGTTTTTCCCTATTTTAGATAATGTACTTATGCCAGCTGTAGGCAAAGGAGTTAACGGATAAAATTTTAGCAAAAGAGATTCCATCGCAACGGCTAAACTTTCAACTTCTATCGTATTGACTTCTGAAATATCCTCTCTGTTCAAAACAACAACACACGAAGCTTGTGTCTTGCTTAACCATTTTTTATATCTCGGATGCGAAAACCATGTCAGTTCTCCTGTTTTAGCTTCTTCTATCCTTGCTATCCCGACAATTTCTAAATCTGCCGGACCGGTTAATACGCCTTTCACAAATTCCGCTATTTCTTTAAGTTTCATAAAAACTGACTACTGCTCCTTGCGTCGCAAAGTCCAAATAATTATTTCTTTAGTTTTTCAATTATTTTCGTTATGATTTTATTCGTCATATTATTCAAATCGGTTGTTTCCGATGTTCGACTTGTCTCAGATACATCCGCAAGTATTCGTGAATCAGAGACATTTACAACCTTGCACCTTAACGTTACCGACTCCCCTATCCTTTCTACCGAGCCTATTATTACAATATTTGCATTTGCATATTCTCCTACTTTAGCTGCTTCTTCGGGAGTCAAATCTTCTTCTTTCTTGCCGCCAATATTTACTTGTTCTAAGGCAGCATTAAATATATTGGGTTCTACTAACTTATATTTAGCATCTTTTGAACCGTTTAATCCTCCTTTTATGTATTTGACCATTGTGTTACTATCCGTATATTTTGATGCTTCACTGTTTTCTTTAAGTCTCATAACACAAAAATAAGTCCTGCCGGTATCTGCTTTTGCGGCACTAACCGGAGCAAATTCTTTATTTATTTCGTCAACTACTTCGTTGGTCAAATCCATACCTTCTTTTGCGTATACAACCCCAGTAGAAGCAACGTCAAATATTATGCTATACTCTCTTTCTTTGCCTATTCTTTGCAGGATAATATTCACTTTATCTACAACGGGTTTCATTACTTCTTCATTTATCTTTTTTGCCTCCCCTTCGGCTCCCCATATTTTTTGCACAAATGTTTCATATTCCATTTGTTTTTGTTCTATGTCTTTTTGTTTGCGAGCTTTTGCATCATCAGACAACATAGCGCCCTGGCTTTCAAATTCCTTTATGAGTTTTTGTATTTTCTCTTTTTGGGCTATTGCATCTTTTTCCCATTTTTCTAGTTGTTTCTGAAGTTTAACTTTAAGCTCGTCTTTCCCTTTGTATTCATTTAAAAGACGGTTGGAATCTATATACCCCATCTTTATTTCTGCTCCGCCTGAGGCGGAATAAGCATTATAACCAAATGCAAACAAGCAAAAGAAAACAACAACGAAATTCTGAGTTTTTTTGTGTCTTAACTGCCTTATTCTCATTGTCCCCCCTCTTAACCCCGCTAATACGGGATTTTCTTCTGGATAACAAACCCTCACAGTCAAATGGCTTGCAACCTTTTCTCTCAAAAATATATTATCTCTAAAGAGTTTGTAAAAACATTAGCTTTAGATATTAAATCTTTTTCTGCATTTGGAGAGAAGCCACATTCCGTGAATTCTACATCTAGAAAGCTTCTTTCCCTTGTATTGTTAAATATGCTCTATACGTTTCTTCGCGTAAGGTTCCGTTGTCCCTTATTCCATATTCGCCGGTTAACCCTAATTGAAGCATAGATTTGAGTAACAAATTTACGCCAAACATTCCTCCTTTTTCTTTAATATTACCATAATACCAATCTTTCTTGTATACTCCTGCTTTATATTTTGTCTTTTTGCCAACTTCCCCTGTTATTGCCAATCTACTCAAAGGTTTATATGGCTCCTCAAACAACCAATCTTCCGTTCCGAAGCCAATTTTAAAGTCAGAAATAATATTATAACTTAACGAAGTTCTAATTCTGTCCGGCAGTTTATTGGAACTATTCAGCGTTGACTTTCCTAAATAGCTAGCACCCAGTTCCACTTTTCCAAACCTTAACCCAATATTCCCAACAATCCCGGCTCCGTTAAAGGTAGCGCTGTTGGTATAGTAAAACGCTGTTGTATCGGTGACTGTTCCGTATCTAATGTGATTTGCAGTCCATTGTTCTTCCACTGAACCGAACAAAAGAGAAACTCCCGCACCTACCGTAGCAAAATTGCCCAAATTCTTATCCCCTATTAAGTTAATATCTGAAACACTACCTCTACTTTTTACATTGTGAAAAACAGAATCGCTACCTATCTGTTCTGTAGGACTTAAGATATCATAGTTTATATTAAAAATCTCATTTACGCCTAGTGTAACGCCAAAATTCTTTGGCAGCGGCAATGTCCACTCTATATAAGGAACGGTAAAATCAAAGTTTGAAACGCTAACACTATCTGTTTCTAAGTAAGACGACCTTACTAATTCTCCACTAAAGGCTATCTCAAAACACCATTCTTTTGGAATATTTACTTTAACAAGACGAATATCCGTATTGGGTTCGCCAATATCCGCCCCGGAAAATAACGAATACGAATATATATTACTACAACTTATCACAAAAATACCAACCCCCAAAATAATCCACCTGAAACGATAGGCAAAACAACATTCTTTTATCTCCGTGTTTATCCGTGTCAACATCCGCATCCCTCCGTGTTTATTTTTTCTTTTTATTGGGTAACGTATATGTTATATCAAGTTTGAAATCAGGTTTTATTATAATTCTTGAAATATCCGAACCGTCACTGCTGAGCATTGTCCCTAATCTATACCCTTTCTTAAACCATTCCCCGATTATGAGAGGTATCGTCAGAACGACGGAATCTTCCGCAATATAAGCGTAACTGCTATAGTCTTTATACTTTACATTAATTTTTTTGCCTGCCCAATTATACGATTTTCCCGTATCTATCCGCATCGTTAATACTGCTTTATTCACCGTAGCAGAATCAAGTTTCCACGCAGTACGCAAGGAATCAGTCAACGAATCTACCGTTACTGCTACTGTATCTATTGTTGTATCTTTTGCTGCCGATACCTTTTTTATATCTATAACAACACTGTCCACTGGTACATTTTTTATGTTTACAGTAGTATCTTCGACTATGATACAAACGCCCATCCTTTCAAACTCCACCTTTATATAAGTTGAACACTTTGTTACGTACCCCCCCGTCTGGAGCATCATTAAAGAATCCCCTAAACTATCTACAGGAAAACTACTCGTATCTATATATGTTGCTTTAGCAGGATAATATTTTTTGCTCGTATCTCCATCTGTCGTTAACCACGATCTTTTCCCCGCATATACATTATGTATCCCTATCATTTCAGAAGTCGTGCCACACAATGCAAAATAAAATCCGGTATCTGCCGCAAGGCTATCTATGCAAATTGCAACAGCACTGTCTTTTATTAATTCCATAGAATCCATTAATATCACATTCGGCGCATTGCTCCACACTAAAGAATCCATACTTGGCGTTCCAAACACTCTATAAACATACACTTTCCCTGAATCCTTCCCCACGATATACAATGACTCCGGGTTAAGCCCAACACTATCTTTTTTTGTATAAAAATATAAAAAAGATTTTGCTTCAAAATATTCTTTATTCCCGGCATATAAACAACTGACTCCTGACATATAATTAAAGGTATCTGTTATGAAAGAACGAGAACCAAACACCCCCGACGCTACTTTTATATCCCCTGCTCTTTCTTTTACTATTTCATATCCAATTGGTTGTTTTTGCCCGCATCCGACTAGAATAAATATGGAACATCCCGCTAAAAACAAATGGCAAATTCTCATCTTGTTTTTCTCTCTCTTCTGAATTTTGATTTTTAATTTTTGATTTTTAATTTTCAAAATGTCCTCCCCATCTGTAAATGAAATTCCCAATCTCGTGGCACGGCATCTATTCCATACCCCATATCAAAACCAATTAACCCCATCATTGGTATCTCTATTCTGAATCCAGCTCCGACACCTTTTCTTAAACCCTGCAAATTTGCACTCTTGAAATCCGGCCATGTATTCCCGGCATCAAAAAATATCAATGGGTACATATTTTCATCAAATGCAAGTTTTGCCTCTATTGTAAACAGTGATGCAAAATTGCCGCCTACTATCTCTCCATTCAAACGAGGGCCAATTTCCCAATCTTTATACCCTCTGAGCCCCCAGTCGCCTATTCCTCCAAGAATAAACTTCTCATACACCGGAACATTATCTCCTGATGTATACCCATTTATTACGCCTATTTTACTCCTCATCCCCAACACAAACCTCCAGAATAACTTATGGTATGTGACACTTTCAAATGTTTCTTTATGATAATTTATGTCCCCTCCAAAAATTCCACCGGAAAACGCTACATTACAACTGTTGCGACTTCCTGTCGTTGGATTTAAAAAGTTGTCTCTAGAATCGCGAACCAATCCAAATCCTACCATACTCCTTATCCCTTCCTGGTCCAAATACCAACGAGTTAAATTCCCAGTTTCCCCCGCAAGACCAACATTTTCCAATGTATATGACACGGAAGCTTTCGTATAATCCAATCTAGGCACCTGAAATCCTAACGTAGTATTCCCACCTATTTTACGTAAGTTATAGCTCGACATAGCTGTCGTGCTTTTATACACATTAAACCCCAAACTCATTGGGGAATCAAACAACCATGGTTTCTGATATCCTAAAGTTATATTCTCTATGCTCTGCCCCTTCTCATAACTAATAGACAAATATTCCCCCATCCCTCTCAAATTTGGCGTACTTAAAGACAGATTTCCTACTATCCCATACTTTGGATAGTAGCTCGCTCCGGCAGAAGCTTGCCCGGCTGCCTTCTCTTCTATGTTTAAAATCAAATCAATATCCCCAGAATCGCTTGCTTGACGAGTATCTACCGTTACGTTCTTAAAAAAGCCCAAATTGAAAATCTTTCTTTGCGATACTATTAGTTTCTTACGGGAAAATATTTCCCCCGGAAAAATTGTCAATTCTCTACGAATTACATTATCATGAGTTGTAAGGTTGGAAGCAATTTCTATTTTGTGTACCCTTGCCGGAATACCTTCTTTTATTTTGAAAGTTATATCTACCGTTTCCTGAATGCTTAAGCTATCTAATGTCTCGCAAGGATCTATGCTTAGGTATAAGTATCCATAATCACTATATAGACCATATATTTCTTCCAGAGTTCTAGATAACTTGTCTTTGGAATACAGCGTTCCTTTTTTGAATTTTAGTTTCGTTTTTAAGTTCTCCGTTTTCAGGAATTCATTGCCCTCGAATGAGATGTTGCCAAAATAAACCGGCTTCCCTTCGGAGATTTCTACGCGAAGATTAGCCCATTCGCCCTTCCCAACAGGAACGATATCTGCCGAAACAAGCTGGCAATGAGGATAGCCATTTGATTGATAAAAATTAACGACTCTTGACGGGTCTTCATTAAACTCAGTTTTATTAAATTTGCCGCTCCATGGCCACCAATACTTAGCTCTGTTTTTCATTAGTTTTCTTATTTTTTTATCGGAAAATGCATAATTCCCATCAATTATTACTTCCTTTACTTTAATCTTGTTCCCTTCCTTTATTATAAACTTTACTTTAGCTCTCCCTTCTTCTTCTTTAATATCCGGACTAATATTAACCGCATAGAAACCTTCTTTTTCATATGCCTGGCGAATTTTAACAACCGCATCAAATATTGCAGATTCCGAGGCAATACTAAATTCTTTTAATTGACATATTTCAATAAGTGACTTGGCCTTAAATTTTTTATTACCTTTGAAACTAACTTTAAGGACAATTGGCCATTCTTTCACGTTAACGGTAACTGTTACCCCATTACCCATTTTGTCGGCACCAATCGCAACTGTCTCAAATAGTCCTCCCGCATACAATTGTTTTATCGCTTTTTGAACACTTTCAGGAGTAAGTTCGCTGCCTATTTCTAATCCCGATATTGAAATAATCGCATCCGTGCTAACCCGCCTTATCCCTTGAGCTTTTATGTCAACAATCATATCTGCAAATAAAGTAGTGGCAAAAAAACCTAAAAAGACAAAAGAGATAAATAATTTATTCATTTTTTCCTTATGTGTTTTTCCTAATTGCCTTTGCTTTTGCTTTTGCAATATTATGTTCTTCATTGTTTTTTGAGAATATATGTGTTTTCCCTTGAGAAACAAAATATAAATAAGGCGTATCCTGTGGCCACAATGCGGCAACAATAGACTTTTTCCCGGGAGAACATATAGGACCGGGCGGCAAACCTTTGTATAAATAAGTATTATATTTTGAATCCACTTTTAAGTCTTTGTAACTTAAATCAGTTTTGTGAGAAGTCAACACATATTGAACGGTAGGGTCACATTGAAGAAGCATTCCCTTTTTTAACCTTTTGTAATATACCCCTGATATAATTGGTTTTTCAGAATCGCAACTCGTTTCTTTTTCAATAAGAGATGCTAATGTTATGATTTTTTCAGGAGAAAAAGACATTTTAGCAGCTCTTTTTTGCAAAGAATCCGTAAATACAGAAAAAAATTCGTTAATAAAGCGGGGAATAATTTCTTTAGCGCTTGCGCCATAAGGAATTAAATAAGTCTCCGGAAACAGATACCCTTCCAAAGAAGAAGCATTTATCTTAAATTTATGTATATATGCCGTATCATAAACGAGAGAAAAAAACTCGCCGGTGTCTACTCCAACTTTTTCAGACAATAAAACGCCTATTTCTTTCAACATAAACCCTTCCGGTATGGTAACTTTTATGTCCGAAGTTTCGCCAAGTATCATTTTTCTAAGAACGCTCTTTATAGAAGATGGTTTTCTTAAAACATAGTATCCTGCTTTTATTTTGCGGTCAGCCTGTGTAAGTTTGGCATAAACCCTGAACCAAAACTTGGAGTTTATTATCTCTGCAGAATGTAATTTGTTCGCCATCTCGGCAACGGATTCTCCCTTTGAGATTTTTACCCCTGCCTCGTCAAAAGCCTGCCCGCCGTTTGTTTGTTGAGATACCGGTTGCGCACATAAAAGACTAATAAGTAAAAATGTCATATTACAATCACCTTTGCGCTGTAACACAAGCATCTTGCTTGTGATCCTTTTTCTTTATAACTGTAACAGCCCGATAAGTGGGATAATTTATTCCTGTCCCGTTATAAACGTTATTTAATTATTGCTCCGATAGGTATTAACACAAAGTACCCCAATGCCAGCAAAACAGGAGCCAATACCATAGAACCCAAATGCAAAAAATAAAACCCTGCAATAACCAAAAGTACTCCGCCGCCTATAAACGCCCAGTTCTTTGTTTTAAGTTTTAGCATTCCCACAGAACTACCCTGCTTATCTTTGTTTTTCATTTTAACTCCTTCCTTTCTACCCAGCTTTTAGCTGAGGGTGTTTGGACTTTAGTCCTTTTTTCTGTCTACCCTCCTCTAAGATGCTTTAGCTGTTTGCCATTCCGGCGAAATTATCCCTCCGGAAACGATTGTCCGTAATGCCGCATCTATTGTAATCGGAATTTCAATTACTTCCGAACGCGGCATTATTAAATAGAACCCCGTTGTAATATTCGGAACAGTAGGAACAAATACGCTTATGTTATCAGGAACGTCCTTAATTTTTAAAGATTTATCATTCGTAAGAAACCCCATAGAATAAACACCTTTACGCGGAAACTCCACTATCACGACACTCTTAAATGCAGATTTTGCTTTATCTATCGATAATGCATCCGACAATTGACGACCGGCAGCATATATCGGACGAATAAACGGAACCTTTATCATAATTGATTCCCATAAAACAAAAAACCTGTGTCCGATGTAACTCGTTGCAATTGCGCCTATTATCCACACAACAATCACAAACGCCAAAAACCCCATAAAAGAATGAATAAACGGATGTAGCGTGCAAACACCCGGTATTAACTTAAAACAATTAGAGAAAATACCGCCGAACTTATCGATAAGGAACCAGAAAACAAAAATGGTCAACCCTATCGGCAATAAAGCTATTGCCCCCGCAATAAGATTTTTTCTCATAAATTATAAACTTAGTATAGATATTTGTCTTTAAATGTCAATAACTTTCTCTTGTATCCAGTTTTTCATAAAAATCTTTTTTATTTATCCGAATTTTCCCTTCCTCGAAAAAACTTGACAATATCCCTTAAATAAATATTCTTTCCACTTAATCTAACCTGCCTGCCGTTAGGCAGGAAGGAATAAAATGAAAAACTTACTTACCCTTTTTATATGTTTAATGCCTTTTGTTTCCTTTTCCTCGGAAACAAGAGTCTCTGCTCTTGGCGGAGATTCCAAATTACTCATAGATGAAACAAACGTAAAACTATACCCCGGAGAAATATCGTCTTTCTCCAACACAATATTTACTGAAATCAAAAACCCCCTTTCCTTTAACGGATTTTTAGGCAACAACAAATACGGAACAATCGGGTTTGGAGTGAATACGGATACCTTGCCATCCGTAATAACTTCCCTTGTTAACCATATCCCTTCTATTATAGATAATAATATTGCCAATATGCCAAACTTTGAGTTTTTTTATGGTAAAAAATCCATAGGGATAAAAATAGAAGATAAATTCTTTCACTCTGAAGACCCTTTATTAGACCATACCCAATACTTAAATATATTAAAAGGAACACTGGGAATAAAATATTATTATAATCCTCTTTTATATGTGGATGTTTCTACCTCCATACTAAAAACAACTTTGGATTATAGAGACATTGATAATGGAACTCCGGTTATTTTTAAAACAAAGGGACATATTTCGTATCTAAATAATATAAGGTTTGTGCAAACATTTGCCAATAAGAAAGATGTATTTATTATTGGCGGTGGTTACGATAAATATAATAAAGAATGGGAACAAATAAATAAAGATACGACAGGGGAAAAATTAACCTTTAATATTATAAATTTATTTTTTAGCGCGCTTTTCTATCCCGTAGAGAATACAATGTTATTATTTGGCGTTAATTTTGGAAACACTAAAGATAATACTGTAATTCAGGATACGACATTTGTAAATAATATACTATCTCCTATTTTTACAATTGGAGCAGAAAAAGAAGTAACAAAATGGTTTACTGCGCGTTTAGGATTAAAGGGAAAAATTATATATACTACCCTAGAACAACAAGAGCAGGAAATAATTATAATCTCTCAAGGGATGAAAAACGATAATAATTTTAATCTTTATGTCGGATGGGGATTTAATTTTAACAACTTTAAAATAGATATATTTTGTAATGATTTATTATTTACTAGAGCGGTAACCGGTTTATCTTTAGGTTATAATTTTTAATATTTTAGAAGGCCCTTTCCAGCTATGCTGGAGATTTGTGTATTAGTTTAGTTTTATATATATTTGATTTTTGATATTTAATTTGTTTATGGGGGTGTAGCTCAGCGGGAGAGCATTTGCTTTGCAAGCAAGGGGCCAGGGGTTCGATTCCCCTCACCTCCATTTTTTTAGTTATTTTTTTTATTTTATCTGTGTTGATTTATGTTCCTCTAGGGTTAAAAGTTTTATTTTTTCATATTTTATATTATTATTAAATTAATATTACTTTTAGTAATTCCATTTTTTCTTTAATATTATCAATCCTATCTTATTTTTTTATTAATTAATATATAATACAGTTTTTACTATCTTTTCCATTTTCACTTAGCAACATTATTCTTAATAACATATATTTAAATAAACATAATAAATATAATAAGATCTGTGGATAAGTAGAATAACTTCTAAAAACTTATATTTAATAAATATTCAAAGGAATATTAATTGTTAATAAAATGTTTAAAATAAATGGGTTATTAACAAATAATAGTTAATCAGTAGTTAGTAACTTTAAAATGTTACTAAGTTCTTTCTTCTCTTCTTCTTTATTTAAAAGTTTAACTATTTGGTTATAAGAATGTAGTATAGTAGCATGGTTTTTCCCGCCAAAAGCTTCCCCTATATCTACTAAAGAAAGATGAGTGTATTCTCTCGCTAAATAAATGGCGATATTTCGTGGTTTTACGATTGACTGCATCCTGCGGTTACTTTTTAAACTCGCAAGTGAAATATTATAATAACTTGCCACTACCTTTTTAATTACATCTATAGTTATTATTTTCTTAACTGTAACCATATCCTTTAAAAGTTCTTTTGTAGTATTAAGATTTATTGTCTCGTTTGTAAAAGTAGATAATGCAAGTATTTTTACAAGAGCCCCTTCCAACTCCCGAATATTAGAAGAGAATTGTTCCGCAATATAATTTATTACTTCGTCCGGAACTTTAGACTTAGATGTAGCTATTTTCTTTTTTAAGATTGCAACTCTCATTTCAATATTAGGAGACTGGATATCACAAACAAGCCCTCCCTGGAATCTCGACACAAGTCGTTCTTCTAAATTTGCCAGACCTTGAGGAGGTCTATCCGAAGATAATGCAATTTGTTTTCCGGCATCATATAGAAAATTAAACGTATGGAATATTTCTTCCTGTAGCCCTTCTTTCCCTTCCAAAAATTGTATATCGTCTATAAGCAAAACATCCTTTTTCCTATACTTATTTTTAAATTGCATTATACGATTATTTTGAATCGCATCAACCATCTCGTTCATAAAACTTTCACATTCTATATAATAAACTTTAGCATCGGCAGTATGTTCTTTTATGTAATTTCCTATTGCCTGGAGCAAATGAGTTTTTCCTAACCCTACATTTCCATAAAGGAACAAAGGATTATATTGTTTCCCGGGAGCAGACGCGACTGCCATCGCTGCCGCCTGCGCAAACTTATTGCTTGCCCCGGTAATAAAATTACTAAACGTATAACGGGTTTGCAAATGAGACGCATCTGTATCATAAATTTTCGTAGAAGAAGTTTCTTTTGTTTGCTCTACAAGTTTGTATCTTATCTTTATCTTATCGTCCTCGACCTTAAGGATATCGTAGATCATAGAATGGTAATGTTCTTCTATCCAATCTACAAAGAACCGATTCGGGACTTTTACCCAGAGTGTATTTTGAGAAATAGATTCGCCCACCGTAGGTTCAAACCATGTTGTGTATATTTGAAGAGGAACTTGAGTTTTTACCCCCTCAAGAATTTTTAACCACAATTTTTCTGCGTCAGGCGTCATCTTAAGTTTTTGAAATATAAAGAGATACGACTTTTTAGCATAAAAGTTGTCCACAAAGTTATTAACATTGGCTTGTTCTGTAAATCTTTATTTATTAAGGATTTAGAGGATGCATACTTCAGAGAGAGAGAGTTATTAACAATCATAATATTAACTTTTATCCTTTGTTTATTTTTACTTAGTTTTACCAAGAAGAAAGAGCATAGACTTAAATTAACAAAATTATGTTGCTAACATAACCAAAGATATGTTGTCATGTCAAGAGGAAAAAAAATGAAAAAATAAAATAATTTTTATAAATTTTTTGTCTTGACATATTGACCTTTTTGTTTCAAAGTCGCCCATCTCTTGCAAAAATGCTTTTGTAGAGAAATGCTTGACTTTTAGCACCTTTAATATTTTAATAGATATATACAAATGGAAATTAAAAACATAAAAAATAAAATTAAAAAAATTACAATACTCGTAACTTTTATAAATGTAGCAGCAAGGATGTTTGTCGTTGTAAACCTTGGATTATTGGCC
Organism: bacterium; assembly: GCA_041649255.1. Lineage (NCBI taxonomy): Bacteria > bacterium. The sequence continues at coordinate 68,026 of JBAZNK010000005.1, read as the reverse complement.
TTTCTTGCCCTGGATTATTTGTTGTTTTTGCCTTGTCTTGCAAGGTGGGTATTGCTGTCTTTGACTTTTTTTCTTGGTTTTTGGGCAGCCATTCAATATAAGTTTGATCCCGTTTCTGAAATAGAAAAACAATCCCGCCTTGGCGGGACTACGTCCGAACAATTCAAAGGAAGACTGTTTTCCGCGATATACGATTACCCGACAACATTGGGGTACTCAACCGAACTGATAGAGGAAATAAGAAAAGAAACATGGAAGTTATTGCAGAAATGGAAAACGGGAACTATAATAAAAAAACGCTTGCCCGCTATCCCCTTATTAATAAGTATTATTGCTTTGGCGGTAGAAATTGTTTCTCTCCCTTCTCCCCGGCTTCCTGGGGTAAAAAGATTTTTCCTCCCTCAAAACAAATTCCTTTCTTTTGCCATTGAACCGGGAAACAAAAAGTTGCTCTATGGAAAACCAGTTGAAATAAAAGTAATCCCTTCCGGCGTCTTGCCGGATAAAATTTCACTTGTTGTGGACGATTCTGTTTATATCCTGTCTCGCAAAGAAGGATATGTAAAAAATTTAACCGTTAACAAATCGTTTTCTTATTATGTAAAAAAAGGAGACGTTGTCAGCGATACCTATAATATATCCGCAATTATTCAACCATGGATAAGAGAGTTCAATCTTACTTATATCTATCCCGCATATACAAAACTACCTCCTTTTGTTAGCAATCTTCCTGAAATATCCGCTTTGCAGGGGACGAAAATCAACTTTATCGCCGTCGCAAACGATAGTATAGATTCCGGGCGAGTAGAATTTTCTTTGCCTGTCTTGCCCTTAGGCAGGCAACAAACAAAACAGGGTGCGAAGCCTCCGTGTTATCGGACAGAAGCACATAAAGATACTATAAAAACAGAATTTCTCGTAAGCACTCCTGATAGGTATAGAATATACCTTAAGGCAAAAAATGGCTTGGAAACAATAAGTCCGGAGACTTACGCTATCAACATATGGAAAGATAAATTTCCCGAAATAGAAGTAATTTATCCCGGCAGGGATATGGAAATACCTTCCGATATGAGGATGCCGATACTTGCCCATATTTCGGATGACTTCGGTTTTCATAAAATAAAACTCTTGAGCGATAAAGGAGAATGGATTGTAACCTCAGACAATAACCTGCCTACGGATACAAACATTTCTTACGTCTGGGATTTGTCGCAATTGTCTTTATACCCGGGAGATGCCGTAAAATACTGGATGGAAGTGCAGGATAACGACGTTATTAACGGATACAAGACTACCAAATCAGAAGAGTTTAAGTTGGTCTTTCCTACGGTCGAAGATATATATAAACAGGTTACGGAAGAAGTTAAAAAAACTCAGGATAACGCCACAACCGAGTTACAACAAATATTAAAAGACTTGAAAGAAAATAACAAACAAATAGAAGCCATTACAAAGAAAGATAAATTAGACTGGAACGATAAACAAGCCCTGAAAGATGCTTTGCAAAAAGAAAAAGCGATTACTAAGGGAATAGAAGAGTTGTCAAAAGAAATAGATAAGTTGTATAAAGCTGCGGAAAATACTATGTGGGTGGACAAAGAGTTAATGGAAAAAATAGAAGAATTAAAAACTCTTTTTAATGAACTTAACCTCGAGAAGATTGATGAAGCTATTCAAAAAATGCAGGAAATGATGAACAAGACTCCGGAACTTATGAAAGAAGCGATGAAAAATTTTAAGATGACACAGGAAGAACTCAGGCAAAGAATTGAAAATTCGATAGAGATGCTGAAACAATATAAACAGGAACAATATCTTGCATCGCTGGCGGACAGGGCATCAGAACTTGCAGAGAAACAAAAAAACTTGAACGAGAAAACCGCAAAAAGTGATATGAAACAATCAAAGAAAGAGTTGTCCGACGCGGAACAAGGTCTGCAAAAAGAGCTTGAAGAACTGACAAAAGAAATAGATAGTCTGGCAAAAGAATCTAATAATAAAAAACTGGCAAAAGAATCTAATAAGGCGCAAAAGACACAATCTAAAATGTCGGATGCGGCAAGTAAATTATCAAAAGGACAGAAACCTTTGCAATTACAGGATGAGGTTCGACAAGAGTTATCGGATTTAAGCGCGAGTTTAAGTTCCATTCACCAAAAAATGATAGACAAAAAGAAGTCCCAAATGACACAAGAAATAAATAAATTAAAGAATGATTTCCTTTTTCTGTCTAACGAAGAAGAAAACTTATCCAATACTTCAGGTTTAGACAAAGCGTTCAAACAGGAAGCATTAATAAAAGGCGCTAAAATGTTGATGAACGAGTTGGCAGTCGTTATGAAAATGACGCCGTTTATTTCCGGTGACACAAAAAAGCTTACGCAGGATGCTATTAATTTAATGGGAAACGCAAAAAAAGAATTTGAAGCGAACAGACAGGGACGAAACATATTCAGCAAAAGAAGTCAGATTCAGGCAATGTCAAAGCTGAACGAAGTGATTTTCTCTCTTATGGAAGCGGAAAAGTCTCTCCAGAGTTCTATGTCTGCATCGGGAATGCCGGAAATGATGCAGCAGTTGTCTCAAATAACAAAAGACCAGCAGGCATTAAATCAAACGTGTATGTCGTTTATGTCTTTTAATATGACGCAATCCGATATGGGAGAACAGCTTGCCCAATTTATGGGAAAACAGTCTGCGCTTGCGGAAGCGCTTAAAGAAATCGGGGACGGATTAAAAGGAAAGACTTTGGGAGATATGAATGCTATGTCACAGGAGATGGAAAGCATCGCAAAAAAAATGCAATCCGGAATTACTAAAGAAATCGTAGAAAGGCAAAACAAATTATTGAGCCATTTATTGGATGCACAAAAATCTATTTATACAAGGAAAACATCCCGTCAACGTATCGCAGAGCCTGGAGAGAATATGTTCTTGCCCTCTCCAAAAGAGCCCGGATTAATAACAAAACGGGGTGTCTCGCAAAAAGCCATTATTGAGGCTCTGAAAAAGAAGTACCCAAAAGAATCCGAACAATTAATAAAAGCTTACTTCAAAGCCCTCTCCACAGAGTAATTCTACTTGCTTACCGTTTGTTAGTATTTCAGTATGTAGGGCAAGGCATTAGCCTTGCGTCTCTTCTCTATTCCCTGTAATCTTCTAATCTTTGCAGCACTTTTATTTATTGTAGGGGCAGATCTAAGCGTGTGCCCGTCCCGTTTGTTTATCAAAAAAAGGGTAGGCAGGGCTTTAATGCTCTGGTAAAAAGGTAGACACAACTTGCTTGACGGCAATCAGGATTTCAAAGGGGATATCTGGAACATCCCGCTAAGGGGTGACCGCTTGCCTTTACCCCGCTGAGGCGGAGTGCTTCCACCTACCCAAAAGAAAGCCCTTCTGTTAAACACCGAAGGGCTTCTTTAGTTGCTTTCTTCTCAAAAAGCATTCAGTTAAAATAATTTAAAAACCTTGACATCTTTTGATACGATATTGTAAGATAAGTAATAATAACATGAGGAGATTGTATGTGTAAAACGTTTTTGGTATTGCTTTTTATTGTTGGCTGCTTTTCTACAGAGGCGTCAGTCGTTTCCCTTTCTCGTCGGCAGGCCGGCGAACAAAAGCTTATCGGATACAACTACAAAATAAGCGCGACAAAACCATTTGTTGTAAAAGAAACAAAGAGTCAAACGGATACTTTAACGCCCGATTTGTTGCCGCCATTTTATTGTTGGGATGGAGATTATGCAAGCTATAGAATAGAATATGAAGCAACTCAATTCATCCCGGAAAGACCCTGCTCGGTAATGGCGATAATTAACGGAGTAATAAGTGATACAACGGCTTCAAAACAATGTAGTTTGTTTATTTGGAGAGATTTTTCTAATAAGCCGGGAGTGAGGTTATTTAGTATGGATGCATTGGTGACGGCTGATTCGGCGGGAGTCTTTTTTAGCATATACCCATTATCTGTTCCCGTATATGCGACTGGACCGTTCTGGGTTGGCGATTATGAAGGAGATTCGTTGATGCCGACGACTGCTTTTGATTCGGTGCGGAGCTTGTCATCAGCGTTTAGCATAGATAGTTTTGGCTGGAACGAAGACAATGTAGATTATTTTCACGGGGCGATTGTTAAATATGATACATTTACCATTCCGATAGATAAAAAATGGACAATTCTTGTTTTTATGAATGGGGATAACGATTTAGAATCTTATGCGATAGAAGATATAAACGAAATGGAAAGGGGCATAGATACTTCAAAATACACGGTGGTGGCAGAAGTGGACAGAATTCCCGGATACGATAGTTCTAACGGGAATTGGACTTCTACCCGCAGATATCTTATAACGCCGGACAACAATACCGATAACATAATTCGTTCAGAACTTAAGGCAGATTTGGGAGAAGTAAATATGGGAGACCAAAAAGCAATCGCCGATTTTGTAAGATGGGGCGTTCTTAATTACCCGTCAGACAACTATGCGCTTGCCATATGGAATCACGGAAATGGCTGGTATAAAGGTGCGAAAATATCTCCCTTAAAAGGTATAAGTGGTGATGAAACAGATGGCGATTACATAGGTGTGGCAAACGGAGAATATGCATTGGTAATGGATAGCGTGAAAAACATCCTGGAAAAAAGGTTGGAGATTCTCGCAAATGATGCTTGTTGTATGGGAATGCAGGAAGTGGCGTATGAAATACAAAACTATGCGGATTATGTAGTGTTTTCAGAGTATACAATCCCGGCAGAAGGGTATCCTTACGATGAAATACTGAAATGGTTGAATGACAATTATTCTGCTACTCCTGAAGAATTGGCAAACATAATGGTTGATAAATATATTGCTTCTTATAGCGCCGGCGATCAGGTGACTCTTTCTTCAGTTGTTTTAAATGAGAAAATTTCCCACCTGTCAGAATGTATAAACAATTTTGCGATAGCCCTTATACAGGCAGGAGGCAGAAGCAACGCCGAAATAGATTCCGCGAGATTGGGCACGGAAGAATATTTTGGATATCCGAATGCGCATATAGATATATATGATTTTGCAAGCCGTATCAAAGGACAATCCGGCTTGCCGGTAGGAGTAAAAAACTGGGCTGATTCCGTAATGAATGCGGTAGATTCTGCCGTTGCAAGAAGGGGACAAATTAATTGTGCCGGTTCTCACGGGATAGCTATTTATTATCCTTATAATATAAGCGATATAGACACTACGTATACACAATTAGCTTTTACTAAAGACTTGCCAAAATGGTGGGACTTTATAAATGGAGATACGATTGGCGTAACAGAAAATACGAGTTTACCTTGTAATCTTGCTTTATTTATGCCAATGCCTAACCCTGTTTTTGCATATACAACAATCAGATACTGTCTTCCCAAGAAGGCTAATATATCTTTACGAGTATTTGATCTGACGGGGAGATTAGTCAAAACTCTTTACTCAGGCGAACAAATTGCAGGAACCCATAATGCATCTTTAAAATCTTCCGAATTAAGCAAAGGCATATATTTTGTAACATTGAAAACAGCCTTCATAACAAAAACACAAAAACTAACAATACTGCGGTAAGCATCGTTGCCGTAGGGAACAAGCACTTGTCCGCCAGTCTGTTTGGAGGATGCCTGTTCCCTACAATATTGTGATAGGCTAACTAGCGAGATAAAACTCCTTGACAAAGATAGGAGACAATAATATTAATAAGTTGTAGACTATGAATAAAACAATTTCTTTTTGTATCTTTGCTCTTTTTATCTCCACCAATGTCTATTCCTACACATGGACAAGAACGCTTGGTGGCGCCGGCAATGATTGCGGATACTCCATATGTTTTTCCCGGGACAGCGGATATGTTTTAGCCGGTTATACGGAATCTCAGGGTGCCGGAATGACGGATGGATGGCTTATAAAAACGGATACTTTCGGGATACCTATATGGAACAAAACGTTCGGAGGAACGGATTCCGATTTTATATACTCGGTTACGAAAACTATGGACAGCGGATATATTATGACCGGATACACAAAATCTTTTGGGAGCGGGGAAAGCGATGTTTGGATTATAAAAACGGATGCAAATGGAGATACAATTTGGACAAGAACTTACGGCGATTCAAATAACGAATGCGCTTATTCCATTATAAACGCTATAGACAGCGGATATGTTGCAATCGGGACAAGAAACTCGGGGAAATACGCATGGCTTTTAAAAGTCAATACGAATGGCGATACTTTGTGGACAAAAACATTTCAGAGTTATGGTTGCGGAAGGTGTGTTCAAGCGATTTATGATACGTATTATAACGGATACATTATAACGGGATACTCTGATTCTCTTGTATACGCCAAGACAGCTTCATGGTTGATAAGAACAGATGCGAATGGAGATACGCTCTGGACAAAAGCATTTGGTACGTATAATTGTCGTCTGTACTCTGTGAGTCAGACTAAAGATAGCAGATATGTTATGACAGGCACCTACAGTTATACAGATAATGCACTATGGGTTGTGGAAGCTGATTTGTCAGGGAACGAAATTCCAAATTATACAGCCTGGGGTATTATTGGAACGGGCTACTCTATTGCGGAAACAAATAGCGGGGATTGTATTATAGTAGGTTCCGGGAATACCGCAACATACGTTCCTGATCCATGGTATAATGAATATACTAATGCTTTTGAAGGATGTTATGCTGATTCCGATGGAGCCATAATCGTAAAAACTAATACAGATTATGGTGATTATGGAGATAGATTAGGATATTTCGGTGGCAAATATGCAAATGGCGCATATTCTTTTTTGCAAACTCCTGATGGTGCATATATTATGCTTGGTTATACCGATTCCTATGGCGAAGGGAAAAGAGATTTATGGCTTATAAGAACGGAAGAGAACAAATGGGAAGGGAGACCTCCTGCAATCGAAGAGAACTCTTCCGATAAAAATTCTTTTCCAACAATATGTGTATCTCCAAATCCTTTTATTAACTCAACAACTATCAGCTTTACCGTTCCAAGTATAACGCTGACCACCGACCACTGTCCACTGGTCACGGTTCGTCTTTATGATATTTCAGGCAGGGAAAAAATGCGTTTGTTCGAAGGTAATATAAAAACAAAAAATACGTTAACTTTGAATACAAGCTCTCTTACATCAGGGAAGTATTTTTTGAAAATGGAAGCGGATGGGAAGAAGATAATAAAAGGAATAACTATAGTAAAATAACAAATATGAAAAATTTTGTATCGGTAGTAAGTTTACTTTTCATCACGAGTGCAATTCATTCTTCTACATGGACAAGAACATTTGATGACGGTGGATATTCTGCCGGGACTGATGTAATAGTATCAAAAGATAGTTGTTATGTTGTGCTTGGATACACTGTATACAACTCAAAATATAATGTATGGTTATTAAAAGTAAGCAGGGATGGGATTCTTATCTGGGAGAAAAGATTCGGCAGTTCCTATGATGAATATGGGTATTCAATAGATACTACTTATGACGGGGGATATATAATAAGCGGAACAATCGCTTATGACGGAATAAATGGGCAAGGGGTCTTGCTTATAAGAACTGATGACAGTGGAGATACTTTATGGACAAGAACTTTTAATCTAAGCGCCGACGATAGGGGATATTGTGTGAGACAAACTATGGATTCCGGTTATATTGTAGAAGGACGCGCATATACTTCGTCCTGTGGAGATATGTTATTACTAAAAACAGACAAAAATGGGAATACTATATGGACGAAAAAATTTACTCGTTGCAGTTGGTACTACGGAGGAGGGGTTTGTGAAACACCTGATAGTAACTATATAGCAGTTGGCACATATAATAATAATAAAAGTGGTGTAATGTCCTTATTTTCCGTAAGCACAGATAATAAAGGAGATACTTTATGGTCTAAATTGATTTGGGCGGGAGGAAGCTATGTTTATGGCCAAAGCATCCGACAAACATTAGACAACAATTATATCATTTCCGTCGCTGCCAAGAATTATGTATGGCTGTTTAAAATAAATTCAAATGGGAATATACTCTGGGATAAAACAATACCCGGAGGAAATTATGGCGAAAGCTCTGTATGTCCTACAAACGATAGTGGGTATATTTTTGTAGACGGAGCGAACTTAATCAAAACCGATAAAATAGGAACGGTTCAATGGATTAATCCTTTTCTCAGCACAGGTAATGCAGTTAAAGAAACTCATGATAATGGTTATATTATAGCCGGTACAATCTATCGTTATACTCCTTATTACCACACCGCCCTTTATCTAATAAGGGCAGACCCTTCTGAAGCGATAGAAGAAAATACTTACTCAATTTCTGATAAATTTTTCTCCATATCCCCTAACCCTGCTTCTGCATATGCGACTATAAAATACAGCCTTCCTAACAAGACGAATGTTTCTTTGCGAATATTTGACCTGACGGGGAGATTAGTCAAAAAGCTTTACTCCGGCGAGCAAGTCGCAGGAACCAATAATGTGTCTTTGAAATCTTCCGAGTTAAGTAAAGGTATATATTTTGTAACGCTACAAACAAACTCCGGAACAAAAACACAAAAACTGACAATCCTGCGGTAAACATCGTTGCCGTAGAGAACAGGCATGCCTGTTCCCAATAACAGAGAGATTCTTCGTTACACTCAGAATGACAAAAAAACTACACGTATTTAACTGCGTTAAGGAATATTCTTAAGCCGAGCGGTTCAATGTTTTTATTCCTGTTCCAATACGGGTGCTGGGTATTAGATATAAACCTTTCCGGGTGAGGCATCAATCCGAATATTCTTCCACTCTGGTCGCAAATTCCCGCAATTTTATTCATTGAGCCGTTTGGATTGTAAGATTTATACTGTAACGCAATTTGCTTATTCTTTTGTAAATCTTTTATTATCTTGTCTGCGCCGACAAACTTTCCTTCGGCGTGAGCAATCGGCAAGTCCAGCTCTTTTATCCCTTTGGTAAATATACAACGACTGTCGGGGGCTACAAGATTAACCCATTCACATTGGAAAAGCCCGGAAGTATTATTCGTAAGAGTAATAGTTTGTTCGCCTAATTTTCCATAAGGCAAAAGCCCGAGTTTTACCAATATTTGGAATCCATTGCATATTCCAATCACAAGTTTTTTATCGGATACAAACTTGTTAAGCTCATCGCTTAGTCTGTGTTGTAATTCATTTGCAAGGATTTTGCCTGCAGAAATATCATCCCCGTAAGAAAATCCGCCGGGGAGAACCAGAATGTCATAATCTTTTATCTTTTTCCCCTGGTATAACAATTCGTTTATATGTACTAATTTAGTTTTTGCGCCGACTTTTTCAAAAGCATAAGCCGTTTCCATATCGCAGTTAGTTCCCGCAGTCCGTAGAATTATTACGTTTGCCTTGCTTCCGGAAGAATAATTTATTTTGCGGGTTTCGGGGAGTTGAGCCTTGAACTGGGCAGTATGCGTTTTAATCGGGGCTTGCCACGCTTCTTTTAGTTTAGTGATTGCAGTTTTGACAACCGTGGTTTTATTTAAGCCGATTACTTCCAATTCCGGCTTTTTGATTGAAATTCCGATTTTGCTAAAATCGCACCCTTTTAGTAACTCTTCAAATTTTTGTTCATATTTCTTTTGTACTTCAACAACAAATCTTGTGTTAGATTCAGAGAATAATATTTTCGTATTACTTGAGATTTCTTCTCCCAAAACTACTTTGCCAAGATTTATTTTCATCCCGATGTCGTTTCCGAAACACATTTCCGCGCACGCCACTCCGATACCGCCTTCAGAACAATCGTGACAGGATTTTATAAAACCTGAAGTCATTGCTTGATGTAATTTTTTCAAAAGTGTTGGATTAGGACGAACCTTTGGCGCTTTGTTTCCGATAGCGTCTTGAGAAGCATAGTAATGAGAACCGCCAAGTTCATCGTAAGTCTTGCCAATTATATATATTGAATTGTCCGGTTCTTTAATATCCGAAGAGACGGCATTGTTTACGTTATCGATTATTCCAATCGCCGATATAAGTAAAGTCCCGGGAATTGCAGTTGTTTTGGCGCCTACCCTGTATTCATTATATAAAGAGTCTTTGCCTGATATAAACGGCGCCGAATAAGCTTTTGCCATATCACAGCATCCCTGGACTGCTCTTGTGAGGGAGCCAAGCACATCGGGTTTGTCGGGGTTTCCCCAGCAAAAATTATCTAATAATGCTATTTTGTCGGGATTTGCGCCAACTGCCACGACGTTTCTTATTGCTTCATCTACGGCAGACGCCGCCATCCAATAGGGATCAACGTCGCCATATTTAGGGTTAATTCCGCAGCCGACTACGGTTCCTTTTTCCGAATTTAATAAAGGTCTTATAACGGAGGCATCCGTCGGAGCTCCGTTACCCATTATTGATTTGCAAACCGTTCCCCCTTGGACTTCGTGGTCGTACTGGCGAATAATCCATTCTTTACTGCAAACATTCCACATTGAAAGCAAAGCGCACAATTGAGAAGATAAGTCTGCGCGTTCTCTTATTTTTGGCTCGTTAAAATTAACTCCTTTTGGGGCTGTCCATTTGGCAGATTTTGTATTTAACGGGACTCCTTTGTGAAGGAATTCCATATTTATGTCGGCTACAGTATTGCCTAAATATTTAAGCAACAGGGAATTATCATTCGTAACTTTGCCAATTACAGTTGCTTCTAACGATTCGGAAAAACATAGTTTTAATAAGCTGTTTATTTTTGAACGTGGAACGAAAATGACCATCCTTTCCTGTGCTTCGGATATCCATATTTCACGATAAGACAAACCCGAATACTTTAAAGGTATTTTATCCAGGTCTACTTCTGCGCCGTGTTTTTTTGCCATTTCTCCTATCGCAGAAGACAATCCTCCTCCTCCGCAATCCGTAATGTCGCGGTACAAGTCAAGATCTCTTGCTTTTAGCAGTACGTCAGTTACTTTCTTTTCGGTTATCGGGTTTCCGATTTGCACTGCGCCGGAAGAAAGTTCTTCGGACTTTTCGGTCAGTTCAACCGAAGCAAACGTCACGCCGTGTATGCCGTCCCTGCCGGTTTTTCCGCCCAGGAGTACGATTAAATCGCCGGGCACGGTAGTTTTTTTGCATTTGTCTTTTGGTATTAAACCAACCGTTCCGCAATATACCAAAGGATTTCCCAGGTAACGGTTATCAAATAAAACGGCTCCGTTTGTAGTCGGAATTCCCATTCTATTGCCGTAGTCACGGACACCGGAAATTACGCCTTTCATGGTTTTTGACGGGTGTAGAGTGCCTTGAGGTAAATGTTCCGAAGGAAAGTCGGGTTCGGCAAAGCAGAAGATATCCGTATTCATAATGGGTTTTGCGCCAAGTCCCGTGCCAAGAATATCTCTTATGACTCCGCCGGTTCCTGTTCCTGCTCCACCGTAAGGTTCAATTGCAGAAGGATGATTGTGGGTTTCTACTTTGAAACACAGGTTGTATTTATCGTTAAATTTTATTATCCCGGCGTTATCTTCAAAAACCGATACGCACCAGTCAGGAGATAGATTTTCTGTTACCTCTTTGATAAGAGTGAAAAGTGGTTTGACGGGATTATCGTTTAAGGAAATATTTGATTTAAATGTTTTGTGAATGCAGTGTTCCGACCATGTTTGTGAAATAGTTTCAAGTTCTATGTCCGTGGGGTTACGCCCAAGGGACTGGAAATGTTTTTGTATCGCATAAATTTCGGCAAGCGTAAACGTGTATTGAGCGCTGATTCTGGCGAGCCTATCAGGGGTTGCGTTTACGAGTTCTATTTCAACAAGGCTGAAATTGTAAGTAGGACTGGGGACTTCCAAATCTTTCATAGACGTTATGGTGCGTTGGATGGTGTGATTAAGAAGCAATTTGTTCGTTATAAGGGTTAATTCTTTGGGTGTAAGGTTCCCGTGGAGTATGTATTTTTTGCCTGTCTGGACGCTTGATACGCTCATAATGCCGATATCCCTGATGGCTTTTATTGTGCTTTCCGTTACGGGGTCCATAACACCGGGCTTATATGCAACTTCTATGCTGTGGCACGTTTTGTCAGGATTGGGTGGCTGTGGAGTGTCGGAAGATATTATTTCGTAATATTCAACTATATTATCCGCAAGCAGATTTTTGGCTATTTTTTCTACAGTAGGAGCTAAAATATTACCCGAAACATAATAAATATAACTAGTCTCACAGTCTTTGATTTTAATTCCATACTCAGAAATGGATTTTTTAAGCGCTTCGTTTTCTGTTGTATCTTTCTTCTTCTTAATTTCTATTTTCCACATTTGACCTCCAAAATATCAAGTAACTTATTTAGACTTATAAAATATTATTAGAAAAAGTCAATTTTTTTGTTAAAAACAACAAAGAATATGCTACAAATCCTAATGTAACCATCGAGCGCACAGAGAAAATAACAAAAAATAGAATTTTTGGACGCAGATTTTCGCGGATAAATTAGGATTAAAAACACAGATAACAGAAATTTTCACGCAAAGATGCAAAGAAGAGAGTTAATACAAACCTGCTGACAATGAAAAAAAATTGTAGGACAAAGCGGAATTTATCCCGCTATGGCTTTAATCTGTCTTTTGTTGTTAATCCTACACCTTTTCCCTCTGGGTTGATTTTTTGTATTCCGTTCTTTGCGAACTTTGCGTTCGGTCCGCCTCAGGCGGATTACCCCGCATACTTTGCGGGGCGGTGAACCATTTTTTGGTACAAAATTCTTTAAAACCTTGACGAAAAATAATAACTAAAATATATTATATTTATGCAACTTTTTTATACTCCACCTGAGCGTATCTCTGAAAACAGACTTGAAATAATCGGGGAAGAAGTAGTTCATATAACAAAATCGTTGAGACATAAAGTGGGAGATACGATAAAAGTCGTGGATGGAAAAGGAACGGAATATACCGTAATAATAAAAGAACACAGGAGAGACAATCTGGTTTGCGAGATAATTGAAAAACACAGCGGATTGATTAACAATAAACGAGAACTTACGTTGTTTCAGGCGATTCCAAAACAGGGAAAGATGGATTTTGTTATTGAAAAAGCAACGGAATTAGGAGTAAAGAGAATCGTGCCGATTATTACAAAATATTCCGTTTGTGTGCCCGGCAACGAAGAAAATAAACTAAGACACTGGAATAATATAGCCGTAAGCGCAATGAAACAATCTATGGGTGTGATTGTTCCGAAAATAGCCGGGTTAATAAACTTCAATGTTGCCGTAGAAGAGATTAAAGATTTTGAGCTGTCGATTATTGCGCATAATGACAGCAATTCCAGATACATAAAAGATATATTACCCGACTGCCGTCAGGCAAGTAAGGATGTCAGGACCAGCTCTTTATTCATTGGCCCGGAGGGTGGGTTTAGCGAAGAAGAAGTAAAACTTGCCATAGAAAAAGGCGCAATTCCTGCGTCTTTTGGAGTTAAAAGACTGCGCAGCGAAACTGCCGCAATAGCAGGGTGCGTGCTGTTACTTATATGAATCCTTACGAACCAAATTTTGTTCCGGATGTGTCCAAAACCACAAAGAAAGAGTATGTTCCACGCTCTCTTCCGGACTGTGTAGACGTGGCATTGCCGGCGGGTGTTTTTACTTATGAAGTGCCGGAACAATTGCGTTCCGTAATAAAAATAGGAATGCTTGTCGAAATCCCGTTTAATAATAAAAAGACATGCGGATGGGTAGTTGGCATAAAAGAAAAAAAAGAACTGTCCCACATTAAGAATATAAAAGAGTTGTTGAGACTATGTTCTCCCGAATCTTTGATTTCCGTTGAGTTGATGGAGCTTGCAAAATGGATGTGCACTTATTACCAGTCTAACGTAGGTGCAGTTTTGAATCTTATGGTGCCTCCGTTTACGGAATCAATGCCGATTTTTTCTTCCGAAACAAAACCGAAACTTAACCTTTCAAAGGAAAAAGCTCCCTTTATAATTAATGAGGCGTTAGAGGCAAAAAAATTTAAAGTTGTATTACTGCAGGGATTAAACAGGGAAGCTATTTATATCAAGACAATAAATGAGGCATTAAGTTATAATAGAGACGTAATATTTCTTGTCCCGGGAATAGATTTGACTGCAAAAGTAGGCGTTTCCTTAGAAGAACAATTTGGCAAAACGGTTGCTTTTTTACATTCAGGGTTAAAGAAAAAGGAGAGGTGGCTTGAGTGGTCGCGCATAAAAAAAGGAGATGCGAAAATAGTCGTAGGGACAATGAGCGCAGTTTTTGCTCCCGTCAATAAACTGGGAGTCATAATTCTGGATGAAGAAAACAATTTAAGAAGTTATAAAAGCGATAAACATCCTCATTATTCCGCTCAGACGGTATCCGTAATGAGAGCAAAAATAGAATCCTGTTTATATGTAGCAGGCAGTACAATGCCAAGCGTAGAAGCATTTTATAATACCGAGCAAAAGAAAAGCGCTCTTTTTAAGTTAACGTCTATAAACAGAACGCCAAGAGTGTCCATAGTTGATATGAGAGAAGAAGCGGACAGGCTTTTATCCCAGAAATTAAAAGCGGGATTAAAAAGATATGTAGATAATAAAGAGAGAATTCTTTTGTTTTTAAATCGCAAGGGATTTTCGTCTTTTGTAATGTGCGAAGATTGCGGGTATATTCCGGAATGTCCGAAGTGCAGTATTCCGCTTACTTATTATAAAGCGGATGCGGACAGCACAAGGTCCCATTTTCTTAAATGTCATTACTGTGGATATGCAATGGAAGCAATAGGATATTGTCCCAAATGCAAGGGAATACATTTGACTCGCAAGGGAATAGGAACGACACAGGTAGAAAGAAGATTGAAAAATCTTTTCCCGGGGGTAAATGTTTTCAGGTTAGATTCGGATAATGTTTCCGGTGGGTATATAACTCATATCTTTAAGGCTTTTGAGACGGGGAAGATTCAGGTTTTAATCGGAACGCAGCTAATCGCAAAGCCTTCGGAATTACCTGATATAGGTTTATTTGGGTTAATCTCTGCGGATACGTTTTTGAATTTCCCGGATTTTCGCGCTCCTGAAAGGGCATATCTGATGTTTGGAGAACTGATAATGAAGTCAAAAGAAGCCATTATTCAAACGTATAATCCCGGACACAGGGTGTTACAACATTTACGTTCGAGTAATTATGCTGGTTTTTATAATGAGGAGAAGAATATAAGGAAAGAACTTAATTATCCGCCATATTCACACCTTATAAAAATAACTGTCGAGGGGCAAAAGGATGATATATTGCAATCCAAAGCAGAGCTTATTGCGAACAAATTAACGGAACTGAATTTAAATTTTATAGGACCATCTTTTGCCGCTGAAACAAAAACTCGCAAGGCAAGTTTCCTTATCAAAATATCCAATCCCGCAACAATATCCTTAACGGAAAAATTACCGACAGGGGTAAAAATAGATATAGACCCAATAGAATTTACTGTTTGAGTGTAGCCGTTAAAGCTACCCAGCATAACTGGATATCAATCCCTAATCACTATCGTTCAAGGGCTTGTTATGCAACTACGATACAAGTGACAGTAGAGCTGACACCGTCTATTTCATGTATTCTTTCAGCTACCAATTCTCCAAGTACTTTCAAATCTGCAGCTTCTACGTAAAGAATTACATCATAGATTCCCGTTACCATATGGGCTCTTTGAACTTCTGTCATTGTGCGGACAGATTTTAATACTTCTTCTGCTAAGCCAGCCTTTAGCTTTATAAGAACATAAGCTCCGATTTTCACTATGCCTCCTTTACCAAAAACAATATTATTATTTTAGAAATTTAAAGACAAACTCCTTTATTGTCAAGAAAATTCATTTCAAGAGTTTTAACATATAGAAATCTTAAATTGGTTGTCGTTGTTTTTTTGATTGACATATATTTATTAATTCTTATCTTTTAATAAGTATATGAATAATCACAGGGAACATCTTGAGGAGTTGGAAACCCAAACGCTTGCTTCTTTTGCAATGCATTCGAAAGATTCCAGGGGTAGGCGATACGATGAACCGCAGGACGAATACCGCACCTGTTATCAAAGAGACCGCGACAGGATAATTCACAGTCCGGCGTTCCGCAGGCTTGAATACAAAACGCAGGTTTTTGTTAATCACGAAGGAGATTATTACAGAACAAGATTAACCCATACGATAGAAGTAAACCAACTTGCAAGAACGGTAGCAAGAACGATGAGATTGAATGAGGATTTGGTAGATGCAATATCGCTTGCGCACGATATCGGACATACTCCTTTCGGACATACAGGGGAAGAAGTTTTGAACGAATTGATGAAAAAAAATGGCGGGTTTTTTGAGCATAATCACCAGGGGTTAAAAGTTGTGGATGAATTTGGTGGGAGATACCCTGATTTCAAAGGCATTAATTTAACTTTTGAAACCCGTGAGGGAATAATAAAACATAAAAGCTTATACGACAAAGCGCCGGAAATAAAAGAATTTCACCCCGGGCTTGCGCCGACGCTTGAAACGCAAGTTGTAAACGTGGTGGATGAAATAGCGTATAACTCTCACGACCTTGATGATGGACTTAAGTCAGGGTATATTAGCATAAAACAATTAGAAAAAGTTAAACTCTGGAATAATATATATAATAGTGTGGGAATAGAAGATGAACGACTTCGTAAATATAAAACCATACGCGAATTAATAAATACTCAAATAAAAGACGTTATCGGTAATACTGAAAAACAAATAGAAAAACATAACATAAAAACAGTAGAAGATGTAAGACAACATAAAACCCCTATTATGAAATTTAGTTCGGAACATCAAATTTTACAGAAAGAATTGCAGGATTTTTTGTATGAAAATCTTTATAAACATAAGAACACCGTAAGTTTAAACGAAAAAGCCAAATTATATATTACAGAATTGTTTAATGCGTATGTTAATGGCGACAGACAATTACCTGTTTATTTTGGAGAGCTTGCCCAAAAAGATAAATATAGCGCAGTATGTGATTATATAGCAGGAATGACGGATAGATTTGCACAGCAGGAATATGAACGGTTAGGTGTAAAAAAAGGGTAGATTGGGGCAACCGCCCCAATCTGATGAGAGCAGAAGCTCTCATCTAGCCCTGGATAAAGAAAATCCAGAAAATAAAAAATCAGGAGGAGAAAATGGGGAATGATAAAAAAATAGGGAAAAAAGAAATAATAAGAGCGTATATAACAGTACTCCTTATTGCGGTGTTGTCTGTTTTTATGTTTGATAAACCGGAAACGATACGACTTATTGTGTTATGCGCGATATTTTCTTTAGGCGTGTATCCAATTTGTTGGATACTCTGGAACAAGTATTCTAACCATAAAAGAAGAAAAGAAATAAGAATATTATTAGTTGTTTTTTCCGGCATATGTATGCTTGTTCTACATTTTGCTACTAAGTTATTAATAAAGTAAGTATTAAGAATTAATTTTTAAGAGGAGGAGAAAAATGTATTTATTATTAAGCTTATTTATTGCAGGGGTTACTTCTGCTGCTACTCCCGAAGAACTAATTAAAAACAGTCCTACAAAAGCGCAATACCCTAATGCTGGAGCAGTAGTGCTTCTGGACAGGCAAGTGTTAAAAATAAACGAGGACAAAACAAGTTCTATGTCCCGCGAGTTAATAGTTAAGGTTTTCGATGACAGGGGAAAAGCGGAATACGGCGACATTAAAACTCATTATAATTCTGGAACGCAGAGTTTCGAACTTATAAAAGCCTGCACTTATACTTCGGACGGCAGGGTTGTGAAACCGGAGGTTTCTGCAATTACAGACCTTTCTGCTCCTGAAGTTCTTAATGCGGCGGCTTATACAAACGCAAAAGTAAAAATAGTTTCTTTCCCGGCGCTTGAGCCTAACGCAGTAATTGATTTTAAGTATAAACTAACAAATAAAAAAGATAAGTATTTTTTCGGGGAAGTAGTGTTTACAGGCAAGGAACCGACATTAAGAAAAGAGTTTAAGATTATAGCGCCTAAGAGCATTAAATTTAAACACATTCTTATAAACAGCGATGTTGTTCCCCTGATTGAAGAAAAAGGAAATACAACTACATATTTATGGGTTATAGGGAATATAGTCCCGATAGTTACGGAGCCAGATATGCCCGCTTTTGCAGAGATTGCACCAAGACTTGTTTATAGTTCTTTTGATTCGTGGGATGAGGTATCGAAATATTTGAGCGAGCCTTTTTACAAAAATATGGTAATAAATAAGAGAATGGGCGATGAGTTAAAAACTCTTGTAAAAGGCAAGACTCCGGAAGATATAATAAGAATTTGTTTTCTAAAAGTAATGACGGAATACAGGAACATTAGAATTCCTGTCGGCGATGCCGGATATACCCCAAACAAGGCAGACAAAGTTTATTATAATAAGTATGGCGATTCACGGGATAAGGCAGTTTTGCTTTGCGCTTTATTAAAAGGCGCGGGCATTAACGCGTCTCCTATGTTTATAAATAAAGACGGAGTATCTCTTATAAAGGACATTCCATCCCCGACTATGTTTAACTGGATGCTTGTTGTGGTTCAGCATGAGGCGGGATGGTTTTTGTTGGACCCGTTGGCAACGACTGCCGATTTAGGATATATGCCGGAAGAGGTTCAGGGAGTAGAGGGATTGATTTTGTTCAAAGATTCTTATGTTTTTAAGCCAACTATGACAATGCAGGGGGACAAAAACCTGTCTTCTTCTTCAATGCATCTTGTTCTCTCGGACAGTGGAGATTTAAAAGGAGAGATTTTTACGGAATTAAGCGGGTTGTATAGTCGCAGGGCGCGTTATGCAATGCAGGACAAAACACCTAAAGAATTGAATATGATGCTTGAAAACAGTACAAGCAGGTTCGGGACAAGCGCTAAATTTGTTTCTCATTTTGTATCCGATTTAAAGGATGTTACGGTTCCCGTGGAGATAAACGTATCTTTTGAAACGCCAAAGTTTTTCATACCTGAAGGCAAAGAAATGAAATTTTTTATCCCCATTAATCCATTTAGTTTTTCGGATATTGAAAGTTTTGTCGGGTTGAGCAAGAGAAATTATGATTTGCGATTACTAACGGCACGCGTTATAGAAGAAAATACGGATATTACCATCCCGGAAGGTTTTGTGTTGGACGGTTCGCCCAAAGTCGTAGAGATAGAAAATGAATTCGGGAGTCTTAGCATTTCCGAAGAGATGCAATCAAATAAAATAGTTTATAAATCCAAGTTAGAAATAGCGGCTCCTTATATACCGGCTACGGATTATGACAAATTTGCTTCCTTTGTTTCAGAATTTACAAAACCTCAGACTCGCTGGGTAACGTTGAAATATTCAGGTGCGAAAACAAACTCAACTCCTGCAGACAAAGCAGTCAAACATTTAGAGAAAAAAGCAAGCTCGCCCAAGACAGGGAAATAAAAAATGAATAATATCATTTCCAAAAAGAGGGTAGGTTGGAGCACGTGCTCCAACGATATTGTTGTCATTCTGAACGCAGTGAAGAATCTACAGAGTTGCTTCGGGCAGAGGATGTTATCTTACGTTAGACAAAAAGAAAAAACTTTATTCTTTATCTTTTTATCAATTTTATCAGTGCCTGCTTTGTCTGAATCAAATAGGTGTCAGACAGGGACTAACGATTGTCCATTGCCTTTTGTTGTTAAATCGTCTGTTTCCGGGGGCAAAGGGTCTATGTCTCCTTTTCTTTTTAAAAAGAAAGGGCAGGAAAACGTATCAATCGTTCAATCCACAAATCCTTCCTTGCCTTATCCTATTGCGCTTGACCAGTCTCCGTCTAAAGAGGATATTGAAAATATGGTCAGGTATGCCCTTAGTCTGCTTGGTGGAATGGATAAATTTGTCAACGGGTGCAGTCTTGTTGTTATTAAACCGAATATCGTTGAACTGGAATCAAGCGGAACAGGCGTTGTAACGGATGTCAACGTTATCAGGGCGGTTGCAAAACTTGTCTTTGAGGCTAATCCTACTGCGCATATTATAATTGGTGAAGCATCCGGCGGATGGTGCCCGAGCGATACTTTTAAATGTTTTCCCGGTACTCCGTCAGGCGATGGGTTTGCGTTAGCCGGGTATAGAGATATGATAACGGATTCCGTATTCACGGGTAAAAAAATTGATATCGTGGATTTAAATGTCGATTCTTCGGATACGGTATTTGTTGACCCGCCTTATTATGCACGCGAGTCATATTCTATTCCAAAAACCTTACTCAGAGCTTCTTGCATTATAAACATTCCGGTTATGAAAATTCATTTTACCGGGATGACTGCTTGTTTAAAAAATAACATAGGTGTTTTGCCGGGTAACGTTTACGGTTGGTATAAAGCGGTGGGGTATCCGTATCCCAGTAATTCCGGTCTTAAACATAGCCGTGACATAAAAGATGAAGAAATTGTTGATATTGCTTCGATTACGAGCAAGAAAATAAAACTTAACGTAGTAGATGCTATTATGTGCAGGGAAAAACATAAAGGAAATGCCGGGCTGCCAAAACGAAGAAACATGATTGTTGCGGGTGAAGATATGGTCGCAACGGATAATGTATGCGCCCGACTTATGGGATTAAATCCCGATGATATTGAGCATATAACTCTGGCAGGCATTAAAGGTTTTGGAATTAGTAATACTGATTCTATCAAGATTCTCGGGGATTCCATTGCCGGGGCAAAAACAGAATTCATAAAAGACCCTGACCCGGATGGTATTTTTGGGCAATCAAATCGTGTATGGATTTTTTCGTTGCCTTTTTCTAATACGGATATTGATTGTGATAATTTAGGCGGTGAAACTGCTATCCTGCCTGAACCCGGTCAAAATAACTGGACGCAACCGCTTTACTTTTTTGACGACTATATTAATCTTGCGACTTTAACTCCCGATTCCAACAATACGATTTATGCCCATACTTATTTTTATTCTCCTGTTTCGGAATCGGCAGAGTTGTGGATTGGCTCGAATGAAGACATTAAAGCATTCCTTAACGGGACTGAAGTTTATCGTTTCAAGGGGGAGCGGACACATAATTTACCCAATGATATTGTTCCAATTGTCATACAACAAGGTTTAAATCGTCTTCTGGTTAAGGCTGTTAACACGAAAGGGGCTTTTGATTTTTGTCTTAATATTTGTGGAACGGATGCAAGAGCTGATTATCATGGCAACCGGGTTTGGGGCTTGAAGTTCTATCCCGACTCTACGCTTACGGGTGTATCCGAAAAAATTAGTATTTCGCCAGTTTATGTGAATGTTATGCCCAATCCTTCTATGCGTGAAATTATTTTCAATATTTATAATAACAAGAAGGCTTCGGTTCAGTTGAAGATTTTTGATTTACAGGGAAGATGTGTTAAAGAAAAAGTATGCCTGTCCGCCTCAGACGGAGCAGTAAACGATAACAAAGCTGTAAATCAGGCTTTGCGTTGGAAATGGAACCCGGACAAGAGTATCCCGGCGGGTGTTTATTTTTATACCGTGAAAATCGCGGGTAGTGATGCAAAAGAAATAAAAGGTAAGATTGTTTTGTTGAAATAATTGTGAATAAATGAATAAATAAAGAGGGGGAAAGATGAAAAGATTCACGGCAGTTGCAGTTTTGTTGTTTTCTCTTGGGTGTGCAAATAAAGCGGCGATTGAAACGGGAAAGCCCGTGGAAAGCGTTTTGCTTAAGTCTAAGTTTGTGCCCGACGATACTACTTTTTACAAACAAAGCACTACCTCCAATATGACAATGGAAATGCGAGGTGTTTCGCAAACAATAGATATGAATATAGAAACCGAGCTTTTATATGTTGTTAAAGATACCGGGGAAGTTACAAAAATGGATATCGTTTTTAATAAAGTTGATAATTCGGTTAGAATGGGAGATAATGTAAGCAACAATAAAGAAGCGAATACTTTACAAGGAAAAACAATTACTCTTAATATGGACAGGAAAGGCAAAGTATCTAAAGTAGAAGGACTTGAGGGAATAGATTTTTTCCGTAAATCCCTTGGAAAGCCTGAAGAACAATTCGGCTCACAATTTGATTTTTTGCCGGATAAAGAAGTTAACACAAATGACAGTTGGACGGTGGAATCGGACATTCAAAAAACAACTTATATGTTTACGGGTACGGAGAATAAAGAAGGATTTGAGTGTGCTAAAATATCCATTAAAGGAGAACTTAACGTTGAAAAACCCCTGGAAATGCCGGGAGTTAAGGCAAAAATAAAACTGAAGGGAACGTTTACGGGAAACAATTGGTTTGCGGTGAAAGAAGGAAAGCTAATAGAATCAAAAATCTCCACTTCAATGGAAGGCGAACAGGAAATTCAGAAAGAATCAACTTCTATGAAAATACCGGTTTATATTGACCAGACCGTGAATGTGAAATATCAAAAATTAAATATCAAAGATCAAAATTAACAAATCTCGAAAAATACTCGGGACCATAGTAGAAAAAGAGTTGCACAAAAGAGGGCACAGAGAACAAAAAGAAGAATAAAGCAGGAAGAATTGCAAACAAATAGAATACAAACGAAAAACAAAGAAAACAGGCAGATAAAAATATTTAAATTTTTATATTTAATTTGATATATGGTAATTAGTTGTCATCAACCTAATTATATCCCGTGGGCAGGATATTTTTGTAAGATGAAGGAATCCGATATATTTGTATTGTTGGATTCCGTTCAATTTCCAAGGGGAGTATGCAAGGGAACTTCGTGGGTGAACCGTAATCGTATAAAAACTTCAAATGGCGAGTTGTGGCTTACCGTACCTGTGAAAAAGAAAGGCAAAGGCTTACAAATTATCAAAGACGTAGAGATAAACAATAATACTGACCTGCCTGATCCGCCTCAGGCGGACTGGAGAAAAAAACATTTCTTAAGCTTATGGCATTTTTATAAAAAAGCACCTTATTTTAATGAGTATATAGATTTTTTTGAGCATATTTATAATACTCACTGGGACAAACTTGTGGAGTTAAACGTTGCAATTATAAAACAGATAAGTATATGGCTGGATATAAAAGCACAAATAAATTGCAGTTCAGAACTTGGGTTGACAACAAACAAGACACAATTGCTTGTGGATATTTGTAATTATTTTAAGGCGGATACTTACATTGCCGGAGCAGGTGGGGCTAAGTATATGGATTTATCCTTATTTGAAAATTCAAAAATAAAGGTAAGGGATTATCGTTTTAGAGGCGTTCCGTATCCTCAATTTTGGGGAAATTTTGTTCCGAATTTATCCGTAGTTGACATTTTGTTTAATTGTGGTAAAAAAGGATTTGAAATGCAAATTCCGCCTTGGCGGGACAGGGAGGTAGAATCATTATGAAACTTTTAATTTTCTTTTTAATTGCTTATTTATGCGGTTCCATTCCGTTTGGATATATAGTAGGAAAAATAAGAGGCGTAGACTTAAAAAAAACGGGTTATAAACGGGTAGGGGCATCGAATGTCTATAAGTCGGTGGGGTTTATACCCGCAGTTTTTGTTTTCTTTGCCGATTTTATTAAGGGAATTATACCTATACTCATAGGCAAATGGATTGGCTTGCCCGAGGTAACAGCTTCAATGGGGGGTATTTTTGCTATTATTGGCCACAACTGGCCTGTATGGTTAAGGTTTAAAGGTGAGGGCAGGGGGGTAGCAACTTCTTGTGGGTTGGTATTTTTTTTATTCCAAGGGAAACGGTGTTCCTTATAATTATATTTGTGGTGCTTACGCTTACTCTTAAAAGTTCGCCGTTACCGTTTTTTATTTTTTTCTTGCTTATGCCTGTTATGGCTATGAAGTTTAAAGAACCGGTTTGGTTAATATGGATGGCGGTTAGTATATTTGGGCTTTTTGTATTTAAAAGGGTTATAGGGAACGTGAAGTTACTGAAAGACAGAAAGACAGCCTTAAATCTTATTTTATTTGATACGATAAAACGGGTAAATGAAAAAAGTTGACAAGTTATTTATATAAGATTATGTATGTTTATAATTGTATTAATATAACATAATAAACAAACAGGGTAAAAATATAAGATAGAGGAGGAAAAATGGGTGGAATGGTAGCGTATTGGAAAGCTGGCGGAGTTTTTATGTGGCCTTTACTTGGTTGTATAATAATGGGAGGGGCTTTCATAATAGAGAGGATAATATATTTTGCATTGGCAAAAGTAGATGCGAACAACTTTATGATAGAGCTGAAAGCTATTATTAAAAAAGATAACGTAGACAAAGGAATTGCATACTGCAAAACCAATCGTTCTCCTGCGGCACGAGTTGCAGAGACAGCGTTAATTGCATATAAAAGAGTGGGACCGAATAAAATGTTAATAGAGGACGAAATTGTAAGAACCGGGAATACGGAACTTTTGTATCTTGACCGTGGAATGCCCATAATTGCTGCGGTAATTTCAATAGCTCCTGTACTCGGGTTCCTTGGAACGGTTTCGGGTATGATTCATGCATTCCAGGCAATAGCTATAGCAGGGGAAGTTGAGCCTACGCTTGTCGCGACCGGTATTTCGGAAGCATTGATAACTACAGCGGTAGGATTATCGATAGCGTTTCCGGTGCAAAGTTTTCACGTGTTTTTTACGATGAAAAGCAATACACACATTAATGATATGAACAACACAAGTGGTGACGTCGTATCGTTTTTAATAGAAGAAAAACCATAATAAACAGAATGTGGATTGCGGATTTTAGAATGCGGAATTAAAAAATAAAGAATGAAAATAAACAAACCTAAACCGGTTAACCCGGCAATACCGACGGCATCTATGGCAGATATCTCGTTTTTGTTGATTATTTTCTTTATTCTTACAACCGGGTTTATTACGGAAAAAGGATTACAAATTGTTTTGCCGGAAAAAGGGCAGGAAGTAAAAATCAAGAAAGAAAATATAGAGAACATCTTTATAAATGCGGCCGGGCAAGTTATGATAGGAGATATGGAAGTTCCTTTGCCTGATATAAAAGGGAGAGTGGAAAACCTTCTTACCGCGAATGATTCTCTGATATTCTCTTTAACCGTAGATAGAAAATGTCAATACGACAAAGTAATAAAAGTATTTGACCAGTTAAAGCTTGCGAATGCGGAAAGAGTTGCATTTGCTCCGCCCAAAGAGATAGAGGCGACAAAATAAAAAAGAGATTATGAAACTATCAAAGCCAATAGCAATAAATTCGGAAATCCCAACTTGTTCAATGGCAGACATTTCGTTTTTGTTGATAATATTTTTTATTCTTACGACGGTATTTATAACTGAACGAGGTATTCAGGTTGCGCTTCCTCTTGCGCAGGCTGCCAAAAAATTGCCAAAGAAAAATATTGCGCATATATGGATTTCCAGAGAGGGGGCAATATCTATAGATGATAAGATAGTAAAAATAGAATATGTAAGTTCTATGATGGAAAGGAAAATAGCAACTAATCCGGACATAATCGTGTCCGTTCTCGTAGATAAAGACGCAGAGTATGGTTTTCTATCGGATGTTTTCGAGAGGCTTAAGGAAGCTAAAGCTTTGCGAATTTCCCTTGCGACATTAAAAGAAAATAGTTGAAAAACCTATTGACAAAAGATAAAGTTTGATACACTAAAATTTTATAAAGCAGCAAACAAGATATTATGGATGAACTGAAATTAAGAGTTCCGTTCAATACAAAAATATCGTTTCTCATAACTATTTTAGTTGTTATTTTGTTTTGCTTTTTTGTGCCAAACACCCCACCTAAAGTGCGGAAACTTACCGCAGATGTTGTTACTCACGCGGTTGAATTGCCACAACAGATGCAGCAATTAAAAGAACCGCCACCACCACCAAAACCTCAAATGCCGGTAGCAGCGCAAACGGATGCAGAAGTAGAAGCAAGCACAATAGATCGAACGAATTTTGATGGGTTTGAAAAAGCCCCTGTGGCGCCTCAGGCAGAAACGGCAATTCCCTTTAGTGCCGTAGAGGTAAAACCTGTAGTGAAATATAAAGTAAATCTTGAATATCCGGATCTTGCAAGGAAAGCGGAAATAGAAGGGACTGTAGTTGTGGATTTTATAATTGATACACTGGGTAATGTTGAAAATATTAAGGTGATAAAAAGTGTTCATGAATTATTAGATGCTGCCGCAGTAAAAACAGTAAGACAATGGAAATTTACCGTAGCAAGACAAAGAGATAAGGCGGTTAGAGTTGAGATGCAACAACCTGTTAGGTTTTCCCTTAATCAATAAAGAATAAATAATAATTTTAATATTTTATCAAAGTAATTTATTTATATGGGAGGTAAGATGGCGAGACGATTTATTATTTTAAGCATATTTTTAGTATTTGCTTCAGCGCTTTTTGCTCAAACAACTGGTAAAATAAAAGGTAAAGTTACGGATGCGTCTACCGGGGAAGCGATGCCTTTTGCCAATGTTTATATAGAAGGAACTACAATGGGCGCCGCAACCAATATGGATGGAGAATATGTGATTTTAAATGTTCCGGTAGGGACATATGCGTTGGTTGCCAGCGTAATAGGTTATGCTAATTCAAAAGTAAACGACGTTAAAATTTCCGTGAATATGACAACAACAATTAATTTTAAGCTTTCAACCAGTGTAATAAAAGGGGAAGAAGTGGTTGTCACGGCAAAACGTCCCGTAATTGAAAGGGATATGACTTCTTCCGGCAAACGAATGTCCGGCAAAGAAATTACCCAGACGGCTACAAAAAACTATCAGGAAGTAGTTGCATCTCAAGCAGGCGCATCTGAGACCAAAGGAAGGTCTGCAGGGTTACACATAAGAGGTGGTAGGAGTGATGAGGTTGTTTATATTGTTGACGGTATAAATACGACAGACCCTGTAAATGGGCAGGCGGGAGCAATTGTTGACAACAACGCTATTTCCGAAATGTTGTTAATTTCGGGAGGGTTTGATGCTGAGTATGGGAAAGCGATGTCAGGAGTAGTTAACATAGTTACAAACGAAGGGAGTGTAAAGCCGAGTGGAACATTGAAATATACGACGGATGGAATATTCCCAAGGAGTAAAAATCTCCTTTCTAGTCTTTTGCTTAAGGATACTATGCCGGTAAAAGATACTTTAGGAAAAACTATAACACAAGTAATAAATTCCGACGTTATATTTAATCAGGGAAATAATTTTGGTTATAATGATATAAGTTTTACTTATGGCGGGCCTGTATTTAAAATGAAGAAGTTTAATTTTTTCACTTCTCTTGGATATAACGGTTATAGTCCATCACATTTGCCGCATACCGATAATATGCAGCAAAGAGGAACATTTAAATTGTCATATAAAATAAACAACAAGATGAAAACAACGTTATCAAGTAATTATGGTTATACCGAAGGGCATGGTTATTCGCATTATTTTTCAAGAGGAGCATGGGAAGAAGATGTTGCATTTTATAACAAGGGAAATTCGCAGGTAAACATAAAGTTCAATCATAGCATAAACTCAAAGACCTTTTATAATGTAAATATAGGAAGATTTAACACGTATACAAACAGTGCTTCACAGAGAGAAGTGGCGGATAGTAGTTTTTTGGGTAAGGTATTTGGAAGACACACATGTCGTGATTATCGGGAATTTCGAGAGATAGGAACCGGGCTGCCATGGGTAAGTTTAGCTTATGATAGCGGATGGTATAACCCAAAGACAAAAGAATGGCGAACTGTGGGTGGAATAGAATGGTCAGCAGAAAAAGCATGGAGATGTTATTATGAGAACGTAGCGCATTGGGGACATACGGATGTGGAAACCGGAGAGTGGTTATGGAATGAAGGATTAAAAGCAACGGATATAAGAGATGCGTATGTATCAAGGTATTACCAAAACACTAGTTATGGAGTAGGAAAAGATTCTACGGTATTAACTGAAGATGATAATATAATATATGAAATAGATGATACCACATTTATATACAGCCATAGATTTAACTTAGGTAATTATATAGAGGATGTGCGTAAATATATAGGTGATACTACAGGGACATTTGATGCAGATTCGTTTGAACCAAGTGGAAATTTGTCAATGATGAGATATAATGATGATGAGTGGAATATATTTGGTTATTATTTTGACCCGCGATGGAATTCGAGGAATACGGTTCGATGGGCTGGTAATTTCCAGATGACATCACAGATGAATAAGTATAATGAAGTAAAAGTAGGCGGAGAGTTTGAGAAATATGAATTAAAGTATACGAGTTTGGTATTTATGAATACAAATCCTTTTATAGATTATTATAACAAGAAGCCGATAACGGCAGCGGCATATATGAGTGATAAAATAGAGTATGAAGATATGGTGTTAAAATTAGGAATAAGAGCAGATTATTTTAATCCGGTAGATAGTTTTTATATAAGAATGGATTCACTTCAAGCCGGGAAAGAAGAAGTAAGCGCGAAGTATGATTTTTCGCCAAGATTTGGGATATCTTATGCGGTTAGTGATAAGGCAGTGATGTATGCGAACTACGGACATTTTTTTCAGCCTTTAAATTTTGCGGATATATATCAGAATTTAGATGCGGATATAACAAATGGCTGGCCAACGATAGGGAATCCAAATTTACCGCCGCAAAAAGAAATAATGTATGAAACAGGATTTAAGTATGCAATGACACCGGATTTTGCGGTAGACATAAGTGGATATTTCAAGGACATAAAAACGTTATTGACAACACGATCTATGACAACGGTATTTAAGAAGAAGTTAGCAAGTTATACCGTATATGAGTTGTATGATTTTGCGGTAGTAAAAGGGTTTGAAATAGCTTTTATAAAACGGGCAAGTGAGTATCTAAGCGGTTCTTTATCGTATGGGTATCAGCAGGCAAGGGGAACGGGATCAAGTAAGGGAGAAGCATTTGAGTTATATCAATATAGTGGAAGTGGAGCTCCGCCAAATAGAGAATTCCCATTAGAGTTTGATATCCCGCATACTATAAAGAGTAATCTAAATTTTTATTTACCGGAAGGATTCGGACCAGGGATAATGGGAGTAAAATTATTAAGCGATTTGAATACGAATGTGCAGTTTGGGTATTCAACGGGAGCTCCTTATACGCCGAGCGATGCGAAAGCGGGTACCGGAGAGATAGGAAGCAGAAGGATGCCGGCAGTAGTGACAACGGATATGAGAATGGACAAGGGGTTTTTAGTAGGAGGGAAAAGGTTAAGCATATTTATGACGGTTAATAATTTATTTAATATAAAGAATGTGCTGTACGTATACACATCAAGCGGGAGAGGGGATATACCCGGATTCCCGACAGCGTACGATTCAACTTATTGGGCGGGATTATATAATAATTATTTAAATGAATCGGATGGATATAGGGAATTATTTGGATATACAAGTGCGAAAGATATGTATGATAAACGGTTAGCGGTATGGAAGAGATATTATGATAATCCTTATAATTTCAGCTCGCCAAGAATTATACAGGTAGGGTTGGAGTTTAGATTCTAAATACTGAATTATGAATTATTCGCATAGAGCGGAAAGATAATAAATATAATAGATTCCCGCCTCCGCGGGAATGACAAAGGGGAGGAAGAATGAGAAAGTATATAGGGTTAATATTAATAATAGGTGCGAGTCAGGTATTTGGGTTTCATCAGCCTACAGGCCGGTTAGCAACGGAGGGTAATCATAAAAAAAGCACGGGAACCAAAGGCAGCAAGACCGAAGTATGCACCAAACCTGCCGATTGGTGGAAAGTGTATTGGACCGGGGTAGGGAATTTAACTGATTGGACAGTATCCAATACATTGCAAGGAGGTTTATTTGCGCGATATCCCGGGGATGCAATAGGAAAATACGATGCATCGGATGCACAGCACAACAGAGCGCAAGGGTATTTTAATAATACAGCAACGAGAGGAAGAACAGGGGAATATCCCGCAGGTTCTTATCAATATTACACTTATGAATGTGGGTTATGGGTAGGCGCAAAAAGACGATTCCCCGGGGATAGCACATGGACAAGTGTTTTGGCAAGAGGCGCATATAGTTCGGATGTAGGTGCAATGTATGTCCCTGAAGTAGAAGATGCCGGTGAGGCGGGTAATATAGGCGCAAAAGGATTGGTATTTAGTGATCAGGCAATATCAAGCGGTGGCCATCCGCATGCGGGCAGTTTTGTATTCAAACAACCCGGATTGGATAAAGAAAGTTATCAGGCGTTATGGCCGTTCGCAGATACGTTAATAAATAGAAGACGAAGTGATCCGAGTTTATATTTGGATCCAGCCGCAGGCGATATCGTATCCCAGGAAGACGTTTTTTCAGTAGCCGGAGATTGGATACCGGCGGAAGATGCAAGAGTGATATGGGTATCTGATGCTGGACCTTACGATGGCGCGAAAGGTGCAGTAGGAGTAAGAATAGAACAGCGAACATATTCGTGGAATTATGCATATAATGAAGCATATATATATCTGAGTTGGAAAATAAGGAATATGACTGAAGATACCTTAAAAGATGTATATTTGGGATATTTTATGGATAACGATATCGGCCAGAGTTCAAATGATCCTGCATCAGGGTGTAAAGATGAATTAATCGGATACGATACAAGTTATGTAAGTGAATTTGGCAGAAGAATGGATTTAGGATATACTTATGATATAGACGGAAAAGAACCGGGATGGACCACGCCCGCAGGATATATAGGGTGCGTAATGTGCGAGACTCCAGGGAATAAGGGAATGACCGGATTTCAATATTGGCAAATAGTAGGAGAACCCGGCAATACAATTGACCGACCATTGCAGGACTCGGTAAAATATGAAGTTCTTTCATGTAAGTTCCCCGGAAGACCGGCATATATGGCGGCAACTATGCCTGAAGATATGAGACAATTATCTTGCAGCGGTCCGACCACGATATTGCTACCCGGGCAGGAAATAGAAATGACAGTGGCAGTTGTAAGCGCATATACATTAGGCGATTTGAAAGAAAGAGCGAAAAACGCAATAAGACAGTTTAATATGGGATATATAGGATTTGCACCGCCACCACCACCTACATTGTCAGTGATACCCGGAGACGAGAAAATATATTTATCATGGAACTCGATCCCCGAAAACTATATAGACCCGATGGCAAAAATGCCGACATTCGAGGGATATAGAGTATATAAGAGCGAAACCGGATTAAGCGATGCGTGGACATTGTTGGCAAATTATGATTTAAGAAGTAGTAGTAAAGATACCGTATTGGTGGAATATACACAGGGACATTCAAAAGCAAAAATAACATTTGAAGGATATAACAAAAACGATACATTATATTATGATACTTTAGCCACAGCTCCAAACTTAGTAGTTGATACTGTGTTGGCATTTGTCCATTTCAAAGATGCCAGGTATAAAATAACATTCCAGAATCAATACCAGTTTGCAATAATGGAGATGGATAGCGGGAGAGGATATTATTATAATGTAAATGCAGATAGTCTTGGGTCAGGTTATTATTTTGTAACAGATTCTACAAAATCTCCGATTCCCGTTGATCCCGGATATGTATCGGGCGGATATATATATATAGATGGGTTTTATGTAAAAATAAAGAATGGGACGGCGCCTGCAGAACCCGGGACGGATTTACATCCGGTAACGGGAGACGAATTTACTATATGGACATATAAAAGTAATCCGGTAGGAAGTGAAAGCGGGTTGCAACATTGTTATGTAGATAAGCCAGTAAATAATGGGAAGAAATATTATTACTCGGTAACGTCTTATAATAAACCGATGCCGGCGATGGGGCTGGATTCGTTGGAGAGCGCAAAAACAGGAAAGAAATACTGGGGAATACCAATGGAGACTCCTGCGAATTATCAAGGCGCGAAAGTAAGCGTGGTTCATACGACAGGATTTGGAGATGCGGATATAAGCGTAAGCGTAGCAAGACCGGATACGATAACCGGTGATAAATACAGGATGGTATTCTTAAAAGAAGACATGAAAGATACAATGAAAGCAAAGTACTGGAGACTTGAAGATATAACAAAGAATACAATAGTATTGGATAGCTGTAAATATTTTGAATTGGATTCGCTGCCTTTGTTGGACGGTTTGGATATAAAAATATCAAAAAAAGTATATAATGATAGTGGGGCAGTTGAAGACGTTGCAAATTCAGGCTGGAGCGACACGACAAACTCCGGAAAATACAAACAAAAAAATCTAAAGAGTAATCTTATCATTCGTCCTACTTTTGGTACGAAAAAAGGGACAATAGCAAGAGAACCATATTATGATTATAAACTTGTGATGTCAAAGCAGGGAAGTTATGATATGGGAAATAGGTATGCCCCGTTTAAGCTTACAAATTTGTGGTTTCCGGAAGATACGGTTTTCTTCCTGTACAGTGATAACGATAATAATGGAATATTTAGTTACAACGATAAAGTAGATATTTTTAAAAATAGAGCAGATTATACAGGGACAGCATATAATGTTTCTCTAAAAGTTGACACAACCGTGGGTGCTCTGAAAATGATTTATCCCGATACGGGAGATGTGTATAAATTATTTGTTTTCAACAGAGTGACACTAAGAGATACTTTTGAGATAAATACAACTGCATTTAACGCAGATAAAGATTGTGAATTGGATAGTATCCGGGTAATGCCAAATCCATATTTTATGAGAGCAACGTGGGATAAAAATAAATATCAACATAAAATATGGTTCCAGGGGATACCGTCAAAATGCACAATACGAATATTTACAGTAGCAGGATTATTGGTAAAAACGATTGACCACGACGAAGCGACTTTTAGTACAATGAATACGAGAACAGAAGTTAGCGGTCCCGGAGCGCATGCGTGGGATTTCACATCAAAAGCAGTAAAAGAAGGGGAAGTAGGTCCAATAGTAGCAAGTGGATTATATATTTATCAGGTAACAGCAAAATCTAAAACCAATAAAGACATACAAAAGATAGGAAAGTTTGTAATAATAAAATAATAATCTGTTTCTGCCTAAAGCAGAACTGATTTTATTGTAAAGGTGGGGTAGAAAGAATAGACTAATGGGGTAGGATTTGTTGTTCTGCCTGCCCGAGGGAAATAGATAATAGGAGGAAAAATGAGTTATAAAATAAGAGCGTTTGTTTATGTAGTAATAGCAACAAGTATAATAGGAACAAGTGGATGTAGAAAGAATAGTGCGCCGGATGCGCCTTCAATGCCGGCGACAAACACATATAGCAGTATAGATACAAGTTGGGTTGATTCAACAACTTGTTTCTATACATCCGCAACAGATCCGGAAAAAGAAGACGTTTCTTATCAATTTTACTGGGATGATGGAACGACTTCGGCTTGGAGCGAGTATTTTAAATCAGGAGATATCATAAAAATGAACTATACGTATACAATATCGGATACTTATGCCGTAAAAGTAAAATCGAGAGACATTCATAAAAATGAATCTGAATGGTCGCAGGCTCTTGTATTGAAAGTGCTTACTAAATCAGCTGCTCCGGAAAGCGTAACTATTGTGCCGGTTATAGATACCGGCGTGATTGAAGTATCCGTACAATTTGTGGTTCGCGCTGTTGACCCTGAAAATGATAGGGTGACTTTTATGTGTAAATGGA
Organism: bacterium; assembly: GCA_041649255.1. NCBI lineage: Bacteria > bacterium. The sequence continues at coordinate 34,335 of JBAZNK010000005.1, read as the reverse complement.
GTCTGGCAGATTCGGGCTGGGATACAACTACTGTAGCAAGTGGTGCAATGGATACGTTAACGCACATATATAAAGAAACAGGTCTTTTTGTAATTAAAGCAAAAGCAAAGGATAGACAGGGAAGCGTTTCGGTTTGGTCTTTGCCTTGCTCAGTAACTATAGTTCCCCCTAAAAAGCCACCTAAACCGGATGTTCCGATAGCGCTAGAAGGTCCTTATATTGAAAGATTTATGCATACCCCTTATTGGTTTTATAATCAGGTGATCAAGTCAACTCCACCTACTACAATTCAATTTAACTGGGGAAATGACTCCTCTTTGAGTGTTGTGGGAAGTGTATGGGATTCCATTACAGTGATAACGCAACTTCAAAATGCTTATACAACTACAGGTACTTTTAATGTAACAACTAATGCATTTGATAATTGGGGACAATGCTCCGATACAAGTGCTTCCCTTGCGATTACAATATCCGATAATTTTGTTAGTTGCTGGGATACGGATACCTGTTTGGGGATGGCAATATATAAAGATACATTGTGGGTAGTGGATTGGACAAACCACCAAGTAAAGATGTTTAACACTGCAGGTGTCTTGTTAGGGACAATAGGTGCAAATACTCTGAAAGCGCCTAAGTATGTGGCGGTAGATTCAAGCTGCGTATATGTAACAGATGCATCAACGGCATTTGATGAAATTCATAAAATATATGTATTTAATAAAAACGGGACAATAAAAGATACAATTGGAGGCAAAGGCTCGGGCGAAAACAGTGAAGGGAAATTTTATTATCCAACGGGCATAGCTGTGGATACAGGATTTATATATGTTGTGGATTCGTTTAATAAGAGAATACAGAAATTTACAAAAACCGGGACTTATGTTAGCAAATGGGGAATATCTGCAGAAGCGATGGGAATGAAAATATACGACAATGAATTATACGTTGCTTTTCATAAAGGCGATGCGGTTCAGGTATTTAGCACCGAAGGTATTTATATAAGAAATATCGGCACAAATGCTATAACTGCAGGGAAAGAACTTGATGCTGATGGTTGTTTGTCCGTTCCTTGCGATGTTGCAGTGACGGCAGACGCAGTTTACGTAGTGGAAGCAAGTCATAAATCCAATAATAACCGTGTGCAAAAATTTAGTAAAACCGGCGCTTTTGTAAACAGATGGGGTGAAAAAGGCATTGCTAATGGGCAGTTTAAGTCTCCACAGGGAATAGTAGTAGATGATGCCGGGAATATTTATATTGTAGATACAGGCAATTGTAGAATACAAGTATTCAGACCTTAAAAAATAAAAAAGTCCCGCTGAGCGGGATAACTTAGAGTAATTCCGCCAAAGCGGGAAACTCTAAATATAAAAGAGAATAAAAATATATATTTGTGTGAATATCCGATGATGCGGATAATAGAAGGGGGCAAAATGAAAAAGTTTATTTTTCCTGTAATAGTACTGTTGTCTATTCCTATTGCAAGTTTTGGGTTTAGGCTTGGCGGATGCAGCGCGCCTTTTTTAACGATTGGTGGAGGAACAAGAGCTCTTGCGCTCGGAGGAGCTTATTCTGCATTTGCAGAAGGAGTCGAGGCTATTTACTGGAATCCGGCAGGCATTGCTAAACTTCGTGGTATTGGAGCAGATTTTGTTTATGCAAATCTGTTTCCCGGTTCAGGTATAAGCGTTAATAATCTGGCTATTACTATACCTGCAGGAGACGGGACAATTGGAGTAAGCACAACGTCTTTGTTGTCGGGCGAGATGCTATACCAGCCTGACATCGTGGAAACATCTCTCCCGGTGTATTTTTCGGCAAATAGTTTTGCAGTCGGTATTTCATATGCAAGAAGAATGACGGATAAATTTAACGCGGGCATGACTTTTAAAGTTATAAATCAATATGCGTATAATACATCCGTTTCCGCACCCGGATGGGCTTGCGATGTCGGAGGAACCTATAATACTAAAGTCAACACCCTTAAACTTGGTTTCGAGGGTGCAAGTATAAACTTCAGCGATTTACGCTTTGGGTTTATGATTCAGAATTTTGGACCTGATATTGCATTCAGCGGAGAAAGGCTAAGGTTTTATTATACGTATGATGATGCTTCGCAATCTTCCGATCTTGCTGCTATGTGGTTGCCTACAAAAGACCCGTTGCCTTTGAGTTTTCAATTCGGAATTGCCGTTAATACTTTGAATACGAAAGACTATAGAGTTACCTTAATGAGCGACCTTGTCAATGTTCTTGACCAACCAACTACTTTTGGGTTCGGGATAGAAGCAGGTATGAGCGATAAGTATTTTATTCGCGTTGGATATACCGGAAAAAATAACATATGGGATGGAAATAGTCAAACAGGTGATGCCACAATAGGTAATCTTATGGGACGGGCGATAGAAAGATTTAATGAAGGATATACTGCAGGTTTTGGAATAGTTAATAAGTTTGCGGGAACAAAAGATATAACAGTTGATTATACCTATCAGTCGCATAAATATTTGCACGGAATTCATAGAATAGGACTTGGTTTTAGCCTATAGATGTCCCGCCGAGGCTGGGATTGTATAAAATTATGAAAGGAGGTGAAGAGTTAACAATAAAACGTTTGGGTATCAAAGTGAAGAAAAATACTCGTCCGCCACTCTATCTTTGGCGGAAGGCGAATTTGCGTGACAGACGTGGTGTCTGTCGTAATAGATTTAAGGGAGGTGCAAGATGTATAATTTAGTAAAAGTCGTATTGTTGTTTTTAGTTTTAACTCCTTTGAGTGGTATGGCTAGGAGTTGGTCTGGATGGGCACCGGTTGATACAAATACGGGGATAAGTTATAATGCCTTTGGTTCAAAAATCCCGGGATCTAAAAATATCTGTATGGTATGGAGTAAAGCGATTTTGGATGAGGGACTCTGGAATGGACACGTGATATATAAAGCTTCTCAAAATGGCGGAAGAACATGGGGAAACAATATTGATATTATGAATTTAATCCCGCGCCCAGCAGATCATCCTGCTCATTACAATGATATTACAAATCTAAAAAGCACTGTCGGCAATACCTATGGTATATATGATTCTCAGGAAAAAATCCACATCGTAACGGATGTAAGCTTAGGAACTTCTACGGATGGTTCTTATTACCCTGCAATGTGCTGTGCTTTGTTGCATTATTCTTCGGAATACGATTCGGTTTATATAATTTCGTATCATTCATATCCTTACCCGGACCCAAATTTTTTCAAGTGGATGCCTGCCAGTGGTGGTTCATGGAGTGACGTTTTATACCCGTATTATGGTGGACTTCAGGCAAAACCGGTCATTTCGGAAGACCCGATTACAAAAAATCTTTATGTTTTATGGGTTGAATTTCCGGTTGATACTTATGGCATAGCAGGTTATGAAGCAGGCGAAATATATGCCTCTTATTCTCTCGATAAAGGTAGAACATGGGCTCCAAAGATGAACTTAACTATGACACCCGGTGATTGCGAAGTCTTTTTGTCAATGGCTCCTATAGTTAATGATACTTTGCATTTTATGTATGAATTGGATATTAGTGGGTATGATGATATTATTAAGCAAGCTTTAGACCCTAATAAAAATCCTTTCATAAGAGTTAACCAACCTATTAAAAGAGGTGACATATCCGTTCTTTCAATAAATGGTCCGACTCGTGAACCTGACTCTTTAACAGCAGGAGATATCGTTATTCCGAATGCTACTTATAAAAATAATGGTACGGAATCTGTTGAATTTCAGGCACGATTTGAAATGAATAGAGTACTTCTTTTTGATATGGGAGATTCCGTTACTCCAGAATCACTTGTTACTCCTGCAATAATATACTATGACGTTAAAAATGTAACTATTCCTGCAGGCGATACGATACAGGTAGCGTTCAAGCCATACACAGTAATGGGTGACAGCGGAGCACAAATTAACGGTTACTATGAAGTATATGCCACGATGTTAATAGATACTATACTGGATAATAATTATATGGATACTACTTTTGTTGTGAAACCGGTTGGCAAAAAGTCCTTTGTTTCACCAATGAGAACGAATCCTTATCCTGCGCTAAGTATGCCAAAAGCCAGGGATAGAGACATTAACTCAGATGTATTTGGTGGAACGTATAATAAGTTTATGTCTGTTAATGGTGATACTGTTGGATGCACTCAGTATGATAGGCAATGGAATAAGGCACCAATGAGACTTATTATATGGGATCCCAGAAATAATTATACCCATACTACATGGATGAAACAACTTACCACCGGAGGAGTTGAACGCCACATGTTCTATAATTATTATGATGGTTCTGCATGGGGATGGCCCGGGCTTGATGGTGGGACACCCGTTCAGACGGCGTCTAGAGATGGATATGGAAGTATTGATTTGGATACTGCAGGGAATGCAGTTATTGCTATGCATAGAGTTACAGGTGGAATTAATAAATGTTGTATATATCAGGACATTCTTCCCGGAATGGGTTCTTTTAATCCGATAAAAGAGTTTCCTCCTGCACCCGGAGATTCTACGACTCTATGGCCTGTTGTTGCAGTTGATGGAGCAGGTGATATGCTTATAATGGCATCTGCAGACAGCACACTTGGACAACCTGCCAATATGGACAAACTATGGTATGCTTGTTATGCAGATACTTTAGGGATAGAAGATGCCGGTTCTGCACCGAAGTTGTTTACCGTATTTTCTGCGTATCCTAACCCGGCAAATGGTATTGCCAGTATAAAATACTCTTTACCAAATGAATCAAATGTTGCCGTTAAGGTATATGATGTTACAGGGAAGCTTGTAAATACTCTTGTTAATGAAAATCGCAAGGCGGGAACTTATACTACAACTTGGAACGGTAAAAATACAAAGGGAAACAAAATGTCTACCGGACTTTATTTCTATAGAGTAGAAGCCGGTTCTAAGGTTGCAACGAGAAAGATAGTATTTGTTAAATAATCGAATTGTTATAATAATAAAGGGGCAGGGATTCTCCCTGCCCCTTTATTTATTCATGTTATGCACATATTAGTTTTTATAATAATATCTCAAAGTCTCGGGCGTAGTGTGGGACAAATAGAGTTGTTTGCTGGCGGAACAAATATAGTTTCTGCATCAACAGACAAGAATTCATCCCTACAAAGTTCAGAGCGTAGCGTTGGACAAATTCCTATTTCCGGCAATATCTCGGGAAGGTCGTATCCACAACAGATAGGCAAAAAAAATCCCAACACTGCTCTTTTATTATCTATCCTTCCGGGAGGTGGACAGTTCTATACCCATAATTATCTAAAAGGAACCGCATTTGCATTATTGCAAGGAGCAGCAGCCGGAGCTACAATTTATTTTTGGGCTAAGGAAAACAAGGCAAAAGAAGAAAATAACAGCCCTGATGCAGAGTATTATTATAGTAAGATGTATAATTATTTGTGGATAGATGGATTTGTATGGGGACTCTCTATGATGGATGCGTATGTCTCGGCACACTTCTATAAGTTTAGAGATCAATCGGCCGCAAGTGGATTAGAAATAGGTTTTAGATTTTAGGTTAGAATTCATCATAAAGAAGCGCCTTTTGGGCTCGCAAACTATTCAACAATAAAACAATTATAAATAATAAACTTTTTTAAAGAAAAAACTTGCAATTTAAAAAGAAGTGGTATATAGACTGTAAATAATGGATATTAAAAAATATAAGTTTGGTCAGGTTACGATTGGGGATGTTATATACACAAGAGATTTGGTTATATATCCTGATAAAGTAGAAACAAGCTGGTGGCGCGATGCAAATCATTTAGTTCAACTTAAAGATTTGCAAAAGATTTTAAATTCTCCGCTACAGGTTTTAATAATTGGAACGGGTCCTTTTAATGAGATGAAAATAGAAGATAGCGTTAAAGAAGCCTGTGATTCAAAAGGGATAAAACTAATAATAGAAAACACCGAGAAAGCTTGTGAAACCTACAATGAACTAAAAGCACAAAATATCAAGGTTATAACCGCACTACATCTTACCTGATAGTCTTTTTTGTTCAACCTTGTGGGGCATTAGTCCAGCCTTGAAAAGTGTTTTAGATAGTAAAACATCGAGTTAAAAGCTTCCCCAAGAAAAAACTTGCAATTTTCCAAAAACGGATTATAGTAAAATAGTGGGCATTGAACGCAACGAATCAAGATAGGATTCACAATAAGAAAAAACATTTAAGTTTTATTTGCGTATGATAGGATTTAAGGTAATAAAAATATATTTATTAGCCGTGGTTTTAGCCCAATTTTTAAAAATAGTCTTTGGGTATATGCGCGAACACAAAATAAATGTTCGCTATTTTATTGAAACCGGAGGAATGCCAAGCTCTCATTCTGCAGGCGTTGCGTCACTTTCGACTTCCGTCGCTATTATACAGGGCTTGAGATCCATTGATTTCGCAATAGCTTTATTGTTTAGTCTTATTGTAATGTATGAAGCAACCGGGTTGCGGAGAGAAGCAGGAAGGCAAGCGAAAGCCATTAATAAATTAATAGACACTTTAATTCATGATAAAAAACAATTCGAACACAAAAGATTGCAGGAATTATTGGGGCATACGCCTCTTGAAGTTTTAAGCGGAACTGCATTGGGTATTGTTTTTGCGCTAGCATTTTTTTAAGTTGTTAAAAAACAGATGAGGTCTAAACTTGTGATTAAACCTTGTCCCGACAATCGGGATGAGTCAATAAATTTGCCTAATAGAGAGGGGGAAAATATGAACAGCAAGCTTCAAACCTTGCAAGGTATGCACGATAGATTACCGGACAATATGAAGAAGAGACAATGGGTTATTCAGCGCATTACTAGTGTGTTTGAAAAATACGGTTTTGAACCTATGGAAACTCCTGCCATAGAATACTGGGAAATTCTATCAGGTAAAGACGTATATGGTGACGAAGAAAAATTAATATATAAATTTCAGGACAGAGGAAGAAGAGATGTGGGGATGAGATTTGATTTTACCGTTCCTTTAGCCAGGGTAGTGTCCTCATATCCTGATATTACTATGCCATTCAAACGTTATCAAATTCAAACAGTATGGAGATGTGATAAACCTCAATACGGCAGGTTCAGAGAATTCTATCAATGCGATGTCGATATTGTTGGAACGGAAAGTGTAATTGCAGAAGCCGAACTTATAATGGTAGCAAGTGAAATATTTGAAGCCATCGGTTTCAAAAAATTTATGACTAAAATAAATAGTCGTAGATTGTTACAAACTATTTGCGAGTACAGTGGAGTGGATAAAAGCAAAGAATTTGAGCTTTTCAGAGCTATGGATAAACGAGATAGAATAGGAATTGACGGAGTTAAAGAAAATTTTGAAGTTCTTGGATTATCAAAAGAGACTAAAGAAAAGATAATCAGTTCTTTGGGACAGCCGATTGCTCAATTAGAAAAATTGCTTCCCAACAAAGAAGGAATAGCGCAGGTAAGAACTTTGTTCTCGCATCTTGAAAATCTTGGATGCAATATGAAACATATAATGTTTGATCCCTGGTTATCAAGGGGATTTGATTATTATACCGGTCCAATTTTTGAAACTATTATAGAAGGCACAAAGGTTGGCAGTGTTGCAGGTGGCGGCAGATATGACAATTTAATAGGAAAGTTTAATGATAAGGATATTCCTGCCGTAGGTATATCAATAGGACTTGAGAGAGTTTTAATGGTTATGGATAAACTCGATATGAATCCTAAATTTGCTTCTCCGGTTAAGTTTCTTGTTACGCTCTTTGATGCCCCAACCACAAAATATGCTCTTCAGGTCGCCAAAGATATAAGAAATTCAGGCGTAGGGGTGGAAGTATATCCCGAAGCAATAAAAATCGGCAAACAATTTAAATATGCAAGCCGAAAGAAAATACCTTTTGTTGTTATAGCAGGACCCGATGAACTTAAAACCCACTCTGTTGCCATAAAAGATATGAAAAGTGGAACTCAGGAAGTAATTAAATTAGCTAAATTGAATATATGGCTTCAGAAAAAACTTGAGATTCGAAAATAGAGACAGATGATAATCTGTCTCTACAAGATGTTTGGAGGCATATTATGAGTAATAGTGTAAAAATAGGCAAGAAGTTGATTGTTGAAGATGTCGTAAATGTAGTTCGTTTTAATGAAAAAATTGAGTTACCAAAGGAAGCAATAGAAAAAATTCAAAAATGTAGAAATATTGTAGATAAAAAAATCCGTAATAAAGAAGTAATGTATGGAGTTACTACCGGTATAGGCGAACTCTCTGAAGTTGTTCTTTCTACAGAACAAGTAAAAGATTTTCAAAAATATATAATCTATAGCCACGCAGCCGGTTACGGTAATCCGATGCCTATTGAAGTTGTTCGTGCCGCTATGCTTAGTCGTATAGGAGCATTATCTGCAGGACACTCGGGTGTCAGACCCATTATAGTAGAAACGCTGGTAAAAATGCTGAACAGTGGCGTTACGCCTGTTATGTGTGAAAAGGGCTCGGTTGGAGCCTGCGGAGACCTTTCACCTATGGCTCAGATGGCTCTTGTGCTTATGGGAGAAGGAGAGGCTTTTTATAAAGGTGAGAGATTAAACGGAAAAGAAGCAATGGAAAAAGCCGGAATCCCAATAATTGAATTTGAAGCTCGTGATGGACTGGCTACTATAAACGGAAGCAATGTTATAACAGGAATAGGCTTATTGGCCATTCATGATACAAGTAGATGGTTGAAAACTTCCGAAATAGCTGCTGCGATGACGCTTGAAGTTTTGAATGCCAATATGAATGCGTATGATGAGAGACTTCATAAAGCACGTGGACATATCGGTTCCGTTGAATGCGCAGCAAATATAAGAAAAATAACTGAAAAAAGTAAATTATTAGAGCGAAAAGGTAAAAAAGTACAGGATGCATATAGCCTTAGAAGTACTCCACAAGTGGTGGGTTCGGGAAAAGATACCATAAAATATGTCAGAACGATATTTGAAACCGAGATAAACGGGGTTGCGGATAATCCTCTGTTTTTTGAAGACGACGGCGGCACTTGTATAAGTGGCGCAAATTTCCAGGGAACGCCGATGGCTTTTGGACTTGATTTTATTGCCATAGCGGTTACAACTATATGTGCTTTATCCGAACGCAGGACAAACAGACTTATGAATTCCCATTTGAATGCCGGACTTCCCCCGTTCTTAACTAAAGGAGCAGGGATGTTTTCCGGGTTGATGTTAACTCAATATACTGCCGGCGCTTTAGTTTGTGAAAACAGAATTTTAAGTCATCCGGCTTCAACAGGTTCTATTCCGGCTGCTGCTGACCAGGAAGACTTTGTAAGCATGGGAATGACTTCTGCTTTAAAAGCAAGACAAATAATTGATAATGCAAATGCAATAATTGCAATTGAGTTAATGGCTTCTGCTCAGGCTGCAGATTTCCTTAATCCTGCATTGCTTGGAACCGGGACGAAAAAAGCTTATGATATTGTTCGTAAGTATGTAAAATATCTTGATGCTGATCGTCCTTTATGCGGAGATATTAATAAACTTGCCGAAGTAGTAAAATCAGGCGAAATAGTTGAAGAAGTGGAAAAAGCAATAGGAACTCTGGAATAGCACCGACAAAAAATAGGATAATTTACTTATATAGGGGGAAAGATGCAGAGTAATATCTCGTGGCGTCATATGGAAGGTTCACCGGCAATAACAGCAATAATAAACGAAAAATTACTCAAGTTGGAAAAATGCTCAGAAAGATTATCTTCTATAGATATCATTATCGCAATGGAAGGCAATGCTCAACGAAATTCACACAGGGAATCAATAGAACTCCAGATAAAAATGCGTAAAATGTCAATGTTTATAATTAAAGAAGAAGGCTATGATTTGCAGGCTATGGTAGACGAATGTTTCGACATAGCAAAAAGAAAAATTAAAGAATTAGAGTCTAAAGTTCGTGACACAAGAAGAAAATAAGAGTAAAGACAGATTACAATCTGTCCATACTTCCCTACTCTGTCTTGGCGGAGTGTACTTGTAAGAGTTTCTGGTCCAGTCTGTCGGAAGCGGTTATTAACCAAGCAGGGATTTGATAAGTTGGTCTCCCGTAAAGCGGGATAGCAATCTCTAATCCAGCGGAACTGGAAAGAGCTTGACTATAATCCCGCCAAGGCGGGAAACTCCAACTAAAAATAAAGTGATTGCCGAAGAGCAAAAAGTAGATTTAAAAACACTGTCAGATAATGAGCTTGTTAAAAAAGCGCTTGAACACGATTACGAAGCTTTTGACGAACTAGTAAATAGATATGAAGACAAGCTTTATACGCTTACTTATAAAATAACCGGCAACCAGGATGATGCAAAAGATGCATTACAGGATGCTTTTATTTCTATATTTAAGGCACTGGACAGCTTTCATGGCAAGTCAAACTTCTCTACATGGGCTTATAGAATAACGACAAATTCCGCACTTATGAGACTGAGAGCAAGAAAAAAAGAACAAAACAAATTTTCTGATACGCTTCAATTAGAAGATGATGTAAATTGGGCACAGGTGCCCTCTACTGCTATGAACATAACGGACAGTATGGCAAGAGATGAGTTGAAGAAAGTTATAGACAACTCAATAAAGTCTTTGCCGGCTGAATACAAGACAGTGTTTATTTTGAGGGATGTGGAAAAACTTTCTAATTTGGAAGTAGCTAAGGTTTTGGGAATTTCACTCACGGCAGTAAAATCAAGGATACTGAGAGCAAGATTATTTATGAGAAACCAATTAGTAAATTATTTTAATGGCAGGGCTGTCTGACGACAGTTAGGTGACAAAATATGAAATGTAACGAGACGTTAAAATATATATCTGATTATATAGATGGTGGTTTATCTCCAAAATTGAAAAAACAGATAGAAGCCCATCTTAACGAATGCTTTTCTTGTAGGGCAGTTGCAGATACTTTAAAATTTGCATTAGGATTATGTCAGGAGTTGGAAGTTATTCGAACGCCTGTTTCTGTTCATGAAAGCTTGCATAAAATGTTAAAACAGGAATGGGATTTGTTGAGAGTTCCGATAAGTCTTGAACAGCCACGAATTATGGCAACAGAAATTGTCGGCAAGAGCAATAAAATGGTTATTAAGGTTGAAGTGCCGGGAATAAAAAAATCTGATATTAACATTACCGGTAGTGCGGACGCAATTGAAATAGTTGCATTCAGGGAAAGACCCAAAGGGACTTATTATATAAACGAGCTTCTTTACGGGAAACTGGAAAAACGATTTGATTTGCCGCTTACAATAGATGTTTCAAAAATTAAAATAAAAGTAGCTGATGGAATTCTTGAAATAACAACAATAGTAAAAAAATAAATGATATATAAATACTTAAACAATATCAACTCTCCCGAAGACGTAAAAAAGTTAAATACAGACGAATTAAAAGAACTTGCAGGAGAAATAAGGGCAGAGATAATAAATGTAATATCTAAAAATGGTGGTCACCTTGCCCCTTCCCTTGGCGTGGTCGAATTGACCCTTGCTCTTCATAAAATATTTGATGCTCCTATGGATAAAATAATATGGGATGTCGGGCATCAGGCATATCCACATAAACTAATTACAGGCAGACGAGAAAAGTTTAATACTATTCGGCAATATGATGGTCTTTCAGGGTTCCCAAAACGAAGCGAAAGCGAGTATGACGAGTTTGGAGTAGGACACGCATCTACTTCAATAGCTGCAGCAATGGGCATTGCCACTGCAAGAGACTTAGACAAGGAGAAATATAAAGTTGTAGCGATTATTGGGGACGGAGCGTTGACAGGTGGGCTCGCTTACGAGGGATTAAATCAGGCAGGATTCTTACGTAAAGATATAATAATAGTCCTTAACGATAACAAAATGTCCATATCGGAAAATGTTGGAGGCGTAGCGCATTACTTAAATAAAATAGTTACTACTCCACTTTATACTCAATTTAAAACGGATACCTGGGAGCTTTTAGATAAACTGCCCTCCTGGATAGGTAACGCGGCGAAAGATTCTGTGCGGAGATTAAAAGAAGGATTAAAAAATTTAGCCGTGCCTACTATGCTTTTTGAAGAACTTGGGTTAAGATATATTGGACCTCTGGACGGGCATAACATAGAATTATTGACGGAAAATTTTAAGTATATAAAAACCCTGAAAGAACCAGTGCTTGTTCATATTCTTACCGATAAAGGCAGAGGCTATAACTTTGCGCAGGCAGAACCCTCAAAATTCCACGGTATCGGAGCATTTAGTATAGATACGGGCGAATCCGTATCAAAAAGCAATACTTACAGCGATGTATTTGGAGAGATTATTACCGAACTTGCAAAAACGGATTCCCGCATAGTTGCAATTACTGCCGCAATGCCGGAAGGAACCGGACTGGATAAATTCAGAAAAGAATTCCCCGAAAGATTTTTTGATGTAGGTATAGCAGAAGAATATGCTTTAACGTTTGCTGCGGGCATTGCTACAAAAGGATATAAACCTATTTGTGCAATATATTCTACTTTCCTGCAACGTGGTCTTGACCAGTTGATACATGATATATGTCTCCAGAATTTGCCGGTTATTTTTGCTGTAGACCGCGCAGGAATTGTTGGGGAAGATGGCCCAACGCACCAGGGAATTTTTGATTTGTCTTATCTGCATTGTATTCCAAACCTTGTAATATGTTCTCCTAAAGATGAAAACGAATTACGCTCTATGCTTTATACGGCAGTAAATAATAATTCCCCAATTGTAATAAGGTATCCGCGAAGCAAAATAACGGGAGTTGAAAAAACAGAACTTCAGAACATACCTTGCGGTAAGGCAGAAGTATTAAAATCCGGGAAGAAGGGAACAATTTTTGCAATTGGTTCAATGGTGTATACGGCAATGGAAGCCGTAAAAGATTTGCCGGTAGGAGTAGTAAATGCAAGATTTGCCAAACCTCTTGATAAAGAATTATTTATGCAATTCAAAGACACTAAAATTATAACTATTGAAGAGAACGTTCTTAATAGTGGGTTTGGAAGCGCAGTAATGGAAATGTTTAATGAAGCAGGTTGTAGCGTAAACTTGTTAAGGCTTGGTTTGCCGGATATGTTTATTGAACAGGGTAATAGGAATTTCATACTTGAAAAATATGGTTTATCGATAAAAGGCATACGGGAAAAAATAGAGAAGTTTATCTTAGACGGGTAAAACAAAGATGAAAAAGTTTTTATTTTTACTTGTTTTAACTTGCTTGATTGGTTGTGGTAAACAAGTTGATGATATTGAGGGAGTAGTTGAAAGTTGCAGGTTTTTCAGGGCGGGCGTATTTGAAAAAGACATATTTCAAATCAAACTACGTACAGAAACCAAGGATGCATATTTGACAATATCTCCTAAGGATGCGAAAGAAGCCAGAAAAAGGATACATATAGGAGATTCTTTAAGGGTACACGTTGAATACGAGAAATCTAAAGGAGTAGGGAGCGAAGAAATTGCCTTGCAAGATATTTTAATTCTAAAAGAAGCCCCAAAGTAAATTAATTAGAATACCACAGATACAAACAGATTCTACCTATGTTTTTCCGCGATTTTCAAGCGAATAAGAGAACGTCTAAGAGCAGTTTCTGCGCGCGTAACATCAATACCGGAGGATTTTTGCTTTAATCTTTCTTCCGCCCTGCGCTTAGCCTCCTCTGCCCTTGAGATATCTATTTCAGTTGCCAATTCACAGGCATCGGCAAGAACGATTACTTTATCCGGTCGGACTTCAAGAAATCCACCCGTAATCGCCCAGTATGTTTCTTCCGAGCCTTTTTTTATTATAAGTTCTCCGGGTTCAAGTATAGTCATTAATGGGGCGTGATTTGGCAAAATCCCGAGCTGCCCGTTAACTCCCGGCGCAACAAGAACATTGACGTTGTCGGAAAAAGATAATCTTTCAACCGTAACTATTTCTAATTTAAAAGTAGCCATTGTTTTTACCTATGCTTCTGCGCCTGATAATGTTTTAGCTTTCTCTTCGGCTTCTTCAATTTTACCAATCATATAAAAAGCAGATTCCGGAAGATGGTCGTATTTACCCTCCAGAAGCTCTTTAAATCCTTTAACCGTTTCTTTAACGGGAACATATCTGCCCGGTAAGTTGGCGAATTTTTCTGCCACAAACATCGGCTGGGAAAGGAACTTTTGAATACGACGGGCGCGGGCAACGAGAATTCTGTCTTCTTCGCTCAACTCTTCTATCCCGAGAATGGCAATAATATCCTGCAAATCTTTATATCTTTGTAAAACTTTTTGTACGCCGCGCGCTACCTGATAATGCTCTTCCCCTACAATTAACGGGTCAAGAATACGGGAATTGGAAGTTAACGGGTCAACGGCAGGATAAATACCCAACTCTACGATAGAACGTTCAAGCGCGATTACTGCGTCCAAATGCCCGAAAGTAGCCACAATGCCCGGGTCGGTATAATCGTCAGCGGGAACGTAAATTGCCTGGAACGAGGTAATGGAACCGTGTTTTGTTGAGGTAATTCTTTCTTCCAGCGCTCCGATATCGGTGGCAAGAGTTGGCTGGTAACCGACGGCTGACGGCATTCTTCCCAATAACGCCGAGACTTCCATATTTGCAAGCACGTACCTATAAATATTATCAATAAAAAGCAAAACATCCTGTCCTTCTTTATCTCTGAAATATTCTGCCATAGTAACACCGGTCAAAGCAACGCGGGCTCTTACGCCGGGCGGTTCGTTCATCTGTCCGAAAACAAGAACCGTTTTGTCAATAACGCCGGAGTTCTTCATATCCAGCCACAAGTCGTTTCCTTCTCGAGACCTCTCGCCTACGCCGGCAAACACCGAAAAACCTCCGTGTTCCGTAGCGATATTACGAATAAGTTCCATAATGACAACCGTTTTTCCGACACCTGCGCCTCCGTAAGCGCCGACTTTTCCGCCTTTCGTAAACGGGGTAATAAGGTCAAGGACTTTGATTCCGGTTTCAAGTATTTGTGGAGTAGTTTCCTGTTGTTCCAGTGTAGGTGGTTCCCTGTGAATAGACCAGCGTTCTTCGGATTTTACTTCCCCTATGCTGTCCAGAGGATTTCCGAAAACATTAAATAACCTGCCGAGTGTGTTTTTACCGACAGGGACTTTTATTGGCGCGCCGGTGTCTACGGCTTCAAGTCCTCTTTCCAGACCTTCCGTTGGACACAACGACAAACATCGAACCCAGTTATTGCCTGTATGTTGTTGGACTTCAAGTATAATTTTATCGCCGCCTTTCTTAAGCGGATTGATTTCAATTGCATTATAAATTCCGGGTAATTCATCCGGCGGAAATTCAATGTCAACAACCGTCCCGATTACCTGAACTACCTTACCTTTTGCCATTTAACCCCCTAATTTATTTCATTTTAATTATTTTTATTAGTTTGCTATTATTTGCTTTTATAAAATAAATTCCTGATTTTAAGTTTTTGCCTATAACATTATTATTCGTTTCTTCTACTAATTTTCCCGTAATGTTGTAAATCTTTATTCTATAGGCTTTTGGGGGTGCTGACGATTGATAATTAACAGACGTTGAACCAGCAAATGGATTTGGAGACGCTTCTAATCTGTCATTCTGAGTGTTAGCGAAGAATCCTTTTTCTTCCACCCCTACCTGTTTCCCGGAAATATTTATATTATCTATCCAAACAAATGCGTTTCCCACACAACCTGCTATCCATCCGCCATCGGCATTCACACCAATTTTAATTCCGCTTATCGTATCGCTATCTGCATAGCTTTGTTCCCATTTCCCCCATATTGTATCAATGTTATCTTTCGTTTTCCATACTAATACCGGTTCATTATTTATGAAAAGATAAATTTGTAAATATTGTATGCCATAATAACCCTCATCCATTAAATTACCACTTTTAAAATAAACTTTACAGGTACAGGAGGTTGTCTTATGTACAATTTGGGATATAGACGTATACCCTGGTCTTGGCCCGCCTCCTGGTTGGTAATAACCGTATGAATATAAATAACAACTCTGTGGAGATGAATAATATTTTGTTGTATCCGCCTTAGCATAATCATTAGCATTCGTTTTTTCACTCACCCATCCCGTATCCCAAGGAGTCATATCAAAGCCACTATTAAAGATTAGGTTATCTGCTTTGCCACATAGAGGTATTAAAAACATCATTATAGCAATTTTTTTCATCTTATTTCACCTGCGCTTCTGCGCCTGCCGTAATATCAAGAAGCTCCGTAGTTATCATTTCCTGTCGCGCTTTATTCAAAGTAACGGTTAAGTTTTTAACGAAGTCATTAGCGTTATCAGTTGCGTTACGCATTGCTATCATCCTTGCGGACTGCTCGCTCGCGATAGATTCCAATATGGCGTGGTATACTTCCATTTGCACAAATCTTGGCAGCAACTGCCCGAGAACATAATACGCGTCAGGTTCGTAAATATATTCCAGAGTTTGAGATGGCGGGAATATCGTTGGTTTTACCGGAATCAAAGGTTGTATTGTTGGACGCTGTATCATAGTGGAAACAAATCTAGGATAGGCAATATAAACAACATCGTAAACTCCTGCCGTATAATCATCTATAATTACCTGAGATATCGGTAACGTATCAAACAAAACCGGTTTGTCACTGATTCCCGTGAATTCTGCTCTTACATTGCATTCGCATCTTGTCATAAAATCCCTGCCGTTGCGACCGACCGTAATAAGCGTAACAGGAATGCCCTGCTTTAATATAAAAGTAGAAGTCATTCGGTTCATATTTGCGTTAAGACCCCCGCAAAGTCCCCTATCAGTTGTAATGTGGATGACGGCAACTTTCTTGATTGCCCTTTTTTCCAATAACGGATGAATGATTCCATTGACGGAAGACGCCGCAGATAAATCGGAAATCACCTGGTTGATTTTTTCGGAGTAAGGTCTGCCGGCAAGAGCCTGTTCCTGCGTCCTGCGCATTTTGGCAGTAGCTATCATCTCCATAGCCTTGGTGATTTTAGCCGTGCTCTGGATACTTTTTATACGACGTCTTAAGACTCTTGGACTAATCATTTTAAGATATTGTTTTCTTAAACTCTACGATTGCTTTCTTTAACGCTTCTTCCAAATCCGGTTTTAATTCTCTTTCTTTGTTTATTCTGTTACCTACTTCAGGATAATTCGTTTCTATGAATTTATGAAATTTTTGTTCGAAAGAAGGTACTTGTTCTACGGGAACATCATCGAGATATCCGTTAATAACCGCATATAAAATAACGACTTCTTTGTCCAGAGACATAGGTATGTATTGAGGTTGTTTCAAAACCTCGGTAATACGTTTGCCTCGCTCTAATTGATTTTTTGTAGTCTTGTCTAAATCTGCCGTTCCGAATTGAGCAAAAGCTGCAAGTTCACGGAATTGAGCTAATTCCAATCTCAATTTTCCTGCAACCTGTCTCATAGCTTTGGATTGTGCTGCGCCGCCGACTCTGGATACCGATAAGCCCACATTCATCGCAGGACGAATCCCTGAATTAAATAAATCCGCTTCAAGATAAATTTGTCCGTCCGTGATGGAAATTACGTTTGTCGGTATGTAAGCGGATACATCTCCTGCCTGTGTTTCAACTATAGGTAGCGCCGTCAAAGACCCGCCTCCAAGTTCGGCAGAAAGTTTTGCAGCTCTTTCCAGCAACCTGCTGTGTAAATAGAATATGTCTCCCGGGTATGCTTCTCTTCCGGGCGGTCTTCTTAATAACAAAGAAATTTGTCTATAAGCCCATGAATGTTTATAAAGGTCATCATAAATAATGAGAGCATCTTTGCCCTGTTCCATAAATTCTTCACCTATGGCGCAACCTGCAAAAGGCGCTATATATTGAAGAGGCGCAGGGTCAGAAGCATTTGCGGCAACAATTATAGTATGTTCCATCGCTCCGTATTTTTCCAATGTAGCTACTGTTTGGGCGACTTTAGCTGTTTTCTGCCCGATAGCGACATAAATACATATAAGATTTTCTCCTTTTTGCCTGATAATAGTGTCAATGGCGATTGCCGATTTACCGGTAGATTTGTCACCGATGATTAATTCTCGCTGTCCCCTGCCTATGGGAACAATAGCATCCACGGCTTTCATTCCTGTGTATATCGGAGTGTTTACCGGACTTCTTAAAGTAAGGTCAGGAGCAACTTTTTCTATAGGTCTTGTCTTAGAGGATTTGATAGGGCTTTTCCCGTCCAGGGGTTCGCCAAGAGGATTTACAACTCGACCGATAAGCCCGTCTCCTACAGGTATTTCAATAACTCTTCCCGTGCATTTTACTTCATCCCCTTCTTTAATTTTAGTGTAATCACCAAATATAACGGCAGAAATATTGTCCTCTTCCAGATTCAAAACAAGCCCCATTGCTCCGGTGTGGAATTGTATTAGCTCGTTGTATTTCGCTCCACCGAGGCCGTGAATTCTGGCAATGCCGTCTCCCGCTTCGATAACGGTTCCGACATCTGATACCGTTACGTTAGAGCCGAACTCGTTAATGTGCTCTTTGATTACAGAGATAATTTCGTTTCCTTTATTTGCCATAGGTTTTCCCCTCTTTTGCCGGACCGTCGCCGGGCAAGTTTTGTTGTTTTAGTAAAGCTTCTTTTAAGAGATTTAATTTATTTTTAGTGCTGCCATCAACAAGTTTATTTCCAATTTTTATAATAATTCCACCTATAATGTCCGAAGCGACTTTAAAATCGGATACTATTTTATACCCGGTTGATTTCTCAAGATTGAGCGTCAGGTCTTTCTTTTCTTTGTCGTCAAAAGGAATGGCAGTAGTGATTGTAGCGGTTTCAATGCCTTCATAGGCATTACGAAGTTGCCCGTACTCGTTGGTAATATAAGGAATAAGTTTTAATTTATCTTTCGTTGTTAAAAGATATAATAAGTTTAAAGACTTGGGAATCAGGTCCTTCAAACGAGAATCTATAAACTCTTTTTTCTTGTCAAAATGTAATTTTGGGTTTTCTAAGATATGCGTAAAATCCATATCTTTCAAGGCTTCTGCCATTTTTATCAAAGCGGTTTGCCACTCCGCTATTTGATTGTCTTCTTTGGCTATTTGCAGTATAGCCTGCGCATACCTTTTACCCGATATAGTAATAGACATAATTTATTAGCTCTTCTTCAAAACGGAATTTTCTTTTAATACTTCTTCGATAATGTGACGGTGTTTTTCTTTGTCCAGGCTTTGTTCAATTACTTTCTCTGCTGCGGAGACTGCAACGTTAATGAACTCTTTTCTTAGTTGTTCTATGGTTTCATCGCGCTCGCGGGAAATCTCTATTTTAGCTTTAGCGACAAGGTTTTCCGCTTCCTGTCTTGCTTCTTTTTTTGCTTCCTCTTTTAATTTTTCTCCCATTAAACTCGACTGTTCTACCAGTTTTAAGCCTTCTTTACGGGCAGCATCAAGCTGGGTTTTAATTTCTTTTTCCGTATTAACGGTTTGTTGTTTTATTGCTTCCGCCTGGTCCATACTTTCTTTTATTTTTGTAGAGCGCTGGTCAAGCATTTTAAGAATAGGCTTGTATGCAGCGAAATAAAGAATAAGCAATAAAATAGTAAAATTAACAAGCTGTGCTACTAGTGTAGGCCAATTAATCCCTAACCCTTCCACTTTCACCCCCCTATTGCTACTTTTTCAATTCCGAAATCCGCAATTCTTCTCTTTTTTATTTTTTCAATCCGCACTCCAAAATCCCCAATCCAAAATCTGATTATTTTGCTACCATAGCCAATATAATAGCTACGATTAAAGCATAAATACCCAATGCTTCGGCAAAAGCGATAGCCAAAATCATATTGGTCATTATCGGACCTTTTGCTTCCGGATTACGTCCGAGCGCTTGCATTGCGCCATAACCGAGTAATCCGATTCCTATTCCCGGTCCAAGAAGTCCTAATCCTATTGCCAAACCTGCGCCTAACATCTTCATTGCTGCTGCATCCATTTCTTACCTCCCTTTATTTTATATTTTTTTCTGTTCCCTATCTACTACCTACTACCTACTTCCTACTATTTTCTTTAATGTTCTTCCTCATGTCCTGTCGTTGCGATCGTTGCGAACACAAGTGTCAGTCCGCTGAAAATAAACGCCTGTATAAATCCGACCAAACATTCCAACCCGTAAAACGGCACCGGCATTATCCACGGCACAAGAAAAGTAACGACCAACAACAATATTTCGCCTGCCGTCATATTTCCAAAAAGCCTGAAAGTAAAGCTTAACAGTCGCACAAACTCGCTTATCGTTTCAAGCAAACTGACAAAAATATCTATTATCCCGGAAAATATGTCTCCGAAAGCCGTTTTAAATTTGCCTGTAAGAAGCTGTCCTATACCACGAAAAAATCTTTTGAAATTCGTAAATTTGCTTATGTATTTGGGAAATCCGACTTCGGTTATTCCCCAGAATTCTATTGAAACAAAAGCTATAATCGCAAGCGCTAATGGCAGGTTTATATCCGTATTCGCGCCTCTTAACAAATGAGCTTCGCCTTCGTGCGTTCCGATAAGAATGCTTCCAAAACCCGGCAGCAAACTTAACCAAGAGTTTGTAATCACAAACAGGAAAATGGTTGCCACTACAGGGAAAAACCTGCGCGCATTTTTCTTACCTGCTACGCCTTCCATAAAATCAAGCAGCGCTTCAATAACTGCTTCAAATACATTTTGTGCGCCTTTCGGGACAAGCTTCATTTTTCGTGTTGCGCAAAGAGATAGACATAATAAAACTAACATTGTAATCCACGAAGTTAAAATTGTGTTGGTTACGGGAAAATATCCTATATAGAAAATTATTTGTGCCGGAAGTTCCGGGGAGGGTTTTGGGATACTAAGAAAACCCATAGTCGAACCTCTGTTTAATAAGGCCGTCCCGAGTGTCCCGCCAACAAAGCTAATCGCAAAAAGAACTAACGTAATGGAAGCAAAAATAATAAACTTTTTTAGTTTCTTCCCTTTCATATCTTTTATTTCTTTTTTTCTCTGTCTTTATCTGTTCCCATTTATTACTATTTATCTCTACCTGTTACATTTATTACTATTTCTTTTTATTCTCCGCCTTCATAATTTCTTTCAGCATTTTATATACTCCGAAAACCATAATTACCGTGCCAATACCAACGCCCGCAAAGGTAAGTTTTGGAAAAGAATGGAATTTAGTTTTATCAAGCCATAACCCCATACCAAAAGGAATGAGAAGGCTCAAAGCTATATACCAGCCAACGGCTATTAGTTGCAATGCCGCATGCCAGTCTTTCATTATTGTTATAATGTTTTTTGAGAGTAACGAAAAAAAGCTAATTTATAATAGTCTGTTTGTCAAGAAGGTATTTTACAGAAAAATAGTAATTTATTGTAATTAAGGGGAAATTAGTAGTAATTGGATAAAATGGACTCCCGTGGAAGTCGACAATCCCGCTCGGGCGTTAACCGTCTTGGCTTTGAGTTGATTAACGCTTTCCGTAGGGACATAGGGCGCTATGTCCCTCTTTCTGTCTTAAAATAGTTTGGGTAGATGAGAGCCCTCGCTCTCATCTATATATTCTATAGGGAACAGATGTCCATTTCATGTTGGGTAGGGCAAGTCCGCCTGAGGCGGATTTGCCTTGCGCCTAGGGTCTTTCTAAAGTCTGTAGTTGCAAGTTTACTTTGCTTGCCTCTGCTTTTAAAATTACCCCGCCCTTTAGGGCGGGGGGAAAGACTAAACCCCAAACAACCTCTGGGCTTTAGCCCAAAATAGGGTTTGTTGTTGCAGTCTCGCTTTAGCGGGATTATTTTATCATTCACATAACAATTAATTGACAACAAGAATAAAAGGAAGTATTAATATATATGAAAATAATAAAAGGGGGAAACTATGAATTGCTGGATAGGAACGGATGAAGCCGGCAAAGGCGATTATTTTGGCGGAATTGTTATTGCGGGAGTTCTTGTAGACGAAAAATCACTTCCTGCGCTTCGTGAACTTGGAGTTAGGGATTCCAAAAAATTGAGCGACAATCAAATTAAAAGAATAAGCAAAGGTATTTATGATGCTTGTCTCTGCTCTGTAGTTGAAATCGGAATAGAAAAATATAATGACTTATATTCTAAAATGAAAAACCTTAATCATCTTCTTGCCTGGGGACATGCAAGAGCGATTGAAAATCTTTTATCCCAGCAGGAATGTCCTCTTGCAATTGCAGATAAGTTCGGAGACGTGTCTTATATTGAAAACGCCCTGATGAAAAAAGGCAAAAAAATAAAACTTATCCAGAAAGTAAGAGGAGAAGAGGATATTGCAGTTGCCGCCGCTTCAATACTTGCTAAAAACAAATTCATTGAAAACATAGAAAAACTATCTGCCAAATATAATATGGAATTGCCAAGAGGCGCAAGTCTGGTTGATGAGGCTGCTCGCGCTTTTATACAAAAATATGGATTCCAGGGGTTAGGAATGGCAGCAAAATTACATTTCAAAACTACAAATGCCTTGCCAAAAGAACCCTTAACTACACCCGATACCCCTGTCCCTCAATCAGCTGCCCAACCTTCGGATAAACCACAAGACAAAACCCAAGTTCCGCAATCCCTGCCTACCGGACAGGCAGGCGCAATCCCCAAATCCGTATTTCCACCGAGTAAAGTCACTTCTGGGCCTCAGCCGATTCAACAGGGTTTGGAAAAGTTATGGGCGCCATGGCGTTCGGAATACATAAAAACAACTGCGCATAAATCCAATAGTTGTATATTTTGTGATAATAAATTGTATATAATTATACAGGGTGATAAAGCTTTTGCGGTATTAAATACTTTCCCTTACAATGCGGGACACATTATGGTTACGCCTGTCAGGCACGTTGCGAACATTGAAGAGTTGTCCCCCGCAGAACTATCCGAAGTGTTTACGATGGTTCAAAAATGCGTATCAAAAATCAAAGACAAACTAAAACCGGATGGGTTTAACATCGGGATAAATGTAGGGAAAGTTGGCGGCGCAGGAGTGGAAGGACATTTGCATATTCACATAGTCCCGCGCTGGAACGGCGATACAAACTTTATGCCGATAGTCGCCAATACAAAAGTCGTATCCCAATCACTGGAAGAAACTTATAATTTGTTGAAAGAATAAAATAAAATGTTGAGCGAAGCGAAATCCGCCTCAGGCGGAAAGAAATATTTGGAA
Source organism: bacterium (assembly GCA_041649255.1). Lineage (NCBI taxonomy): Bacteria > bacterium. Next base: position 11,088 of record JBAZNK010000005.1, on the reverse strand, counting down.
CATCTGGAACATCCCGCTCAGGCGGTGGTGCTTTTATTTATTATCCTTACGGGAACAAACTTATTTGCCTCCGCACCCGATACCCTCTGGACAAGAACTTTCGGTGGAGCTGCCGGGGATGGGGGATATTCAGTTCAGCAAACTCAGGACAGCGGGTTTATCATTGTGGGACAGACATGGTCTTTTGGAATAGATTCTGGGGATGTTTATCTTATCAGGACAAATTCCTCAGGTGATACTCTTTGGACTAAGACTTTTGGTGGGGCGGGCAATGACTTTGGATGGTCGGTTAAACAAACTCAAGACAACGGTTTTATTATTGCAGGATATACAAAATCTTTCGGGGCGGGCGGATACGATGTCTATCTGATTAAGACAAATTCTTCAGGCGACACTATCTGGACTAAGACTTTCGGTGGAACTGGCAGTGATTATGGCTATTTTGTTCAACAGACTCAAGACGGTGGTTTTATTATTGCAGGAACTACATTCTCTTTCGGGACAAATGGCGATGTTTATCTGATTAAAACAAATTCTTCAGGAGACACTCTCTGGACAAGAACTTTTGGTGGAACTAACTATGATGGTGGTTTTTCGGTTCAACAGACACAAGACGGTGGATTTATTATTGCAGGAACATACTCTTCTGGGGCACCTATTGATGTCTATCTCATTAGAACAAATTCGTCAGGTAACACACTTTGGACAAAAACTTTTGGTGGAGCTGGGGTTGATGAGGGGTATTCGGTTCAACAGACTCAAGATGGTGGGTTTATTATTGCAGGAAATACACTCTCTTTCGGGGCGGGCAATTGGGATGTTTATTTAATCAGGACAAATTCTTCCGGCGATACTCTTTGGACAAAAACTTTTGGTGGAACGGATGTTGATGAGAGTTATTCAGTTCAACAGACTAAAGACGGCGGATTTATCATTGCAGGTCTTACACAATCTTTTGGGGCAGGCAATTTGGATGTCTATCTCATCAGGACAGATTCTTCGGGCGATACTTTGTGGACAAAAACTTTTGGCGGAACTGCTGTTGATGCAGGGTATTCAGTTCAACAAACTGAAGACGGCGGATATATAATCGCTGGTATTACAGGCTCTTTCGGGGCAGGTTATGGGGATGTCTATTTGATTAGGTTGGGGAAAGAAACAGGGGTAGAAGAAAAATTAAACATTAAAAATCAAATATCAAAATTAGAGATAGGAGAAAACCCAATAACCAATTTCGCAAATATTTCTTATACTGTCCCCTCTCAAAGTGGTCTAGAATTAAAACTCTACGACCTGTCAGGTCGTTGCGTCAAAACATTAGTCAACGGACAAAAACCGGCAGGCACTTATACCACAACCCTAAACTCAAAAGACCTAAAAGCAGGAATATATTTTGTAAGACTTGTAGTTGGTGGATACAAGGAAACGAAAAAATTAATTTTGATGAGATAGAAAAAAATATATTGATAAAAAAACAAAGTCTTAGGACGCAGATGAACGCAGGTAAACAGGGGAAGCAAAAATTATTTATTTTTCTTCTCTGCGAACGGAGTTTACCCCGAAGAAGGCGGGGCGACTCTGCGGTGAAAATCTTAATAAAATGATAGAAAAAATAAAGCCGGTATTAAGAAAAAAGCATTTCGAGGAAGTCAACCCCTTAACCATTAAAGACAATGTGTTCAAGTTAATAGGCAAAGACTGGATGCTGATTACCGCAGGCGATATTAAAAAGTTCAACACAATGACGGCATCGTGGGGCGGGTTAGGAGTGCTCTGGAAAGTTAATGTATCTTATATCGTAATAAGACCATCAAGATACACGTTTGAATTTATGGAAAAAACTGACTCGTTTACGCTTTCGTTTTTTGAAAAAAGGCACAGGGAAGCCTTAAAGTTTTGCGGAAGAAGGTCGGGCAGAGACGTTGATAAGATTAAAAAGACCGGGCTTACTCCGAAAGAAGGCGCTTTGGGCGTTTACTTTGAGGAAGCAAGACTCGTAATGGAATGTAAAAAAATGTATTACCAGGACCTCATTCCAAAACAATTTCTTGATGAAAGAATAGAAAAAAATTATGGGAAAACCGATTATCACAGAATGTATATCGGCGAAGTTGTAAAAACATATTTAGGCGTTAAGACTTAATACCAATAAAATACAAAGAGAAAAGAACAGAAATTTTGGACGCAGATGAGCGCAGATAAAAAGGATAATGCAAGACAGTTAACGGTAATTAGTAAACAGAAAACAAATAAAGTCAACAGTGATCGAAGAGAAATTTAAGAGAAATAAGAAATGGGGAAAAATCTCTTGCAATCTCTTAAAGTCACTGTTAATAATAAACTAAGTCAAAAGGAAAGCATTTGATAATCGCAGAAAGCCTGCCTGCGGTAGGCAGGAAGGATTTTGAAAATCATGGTAATCTGCGTTTATCTGCGTCCTAAAAAGGTTTTAAAAAGAGGTAAACATTTAATGGGATTGGTATAAAGAATATGAACTGGCAATCGTTTCCGTTTAAAGACCATCCACGCAAAACAATCTTTCTTATGGTGTTTTTGGTCTTGTTTGCAATCGGAATATATTTTTCTTTTGGGCTGTACTGGATGATAGTATCAATGATTTTTTTCTGTACAAGTATAAGCGCTTATTTTCTGCCGACAAAATATACAATGGATGATAACGGGGTAACGATAAAAGGTATTGTAGCCGTAAGGGCAAAAAAATGGAGCGAGTTCGGAAGTTGTTATAAAGATAAAAACGGTATACTCTTATCTCCTTTTGATAAACCGACAAGGCTTGACAGTTATAGAGGTACGTATATAAGATTTAATAAAAATGCAGAAGAAGTAACGAAATTCGTTAAAAGCAAAATAGAAAGTAATAGTAGGTCAGACATTCCTGTCTGACAATAAATAAAATATGCAGAATATTTGGCGTATTTATATTATGTCAAAAGACGTTAGACACTTGTCGGTTTTGTAAACGTTAGGGGGTAAAAAATGAATTATTTATTATTTTTAATTTTTGCTTCGCTTGTCCAGTCCGACGGGAAAACAACTTGCTATACTTCCTATGATAAAATATCTCTTACCCTGAAAATAGAGCAACCAACAATTACAAAGACTACAGAGTATAAATCCAATAGGACTTTTGTCAGATTGTCAATCCCGACGGATAAACAGGTAGGCTTGAGTAATAGCGTTGGGCTTCCTGAACTTCCCGTTATAAGAAAAATTATTGCCATTCCCGTATGCGAAAAAGTAACATTGGAAAGCAGTTTTTCTCATACTGCCACAATGCCGTTAAATAACCCGATATACCCACGCCAACATTCTGTATCAAAGAACGTAAACTACAAAAAAGAGTTTGTTATGGATCAGAACTATTATACTAAAAACGAAACCTTACCCACGAATAGAGTCCGCATAATTAATATAGGAAATATAAGGGGCTACAGAATCGCGGTCGTCGAAATTTATCCCGCAGTTTACAATCCTTATAAAAACAATATAGAATTTTCCGATGAGATTCAGGTTACTTTGAATTTTGTAAATCCTGATTGGACAACTACAAAGAGGGATTTCCGGAGGTTAAATAATCCTAATGATAATTATCTTAAAGATATTATTGTAAATTATACATATTTTCAGACATCTTTCAAGGGACCGCAATTACCCATTGGATATCTTATAATAGTTCCGGATGAATATTATTCAAAGATATTGCCCCTGAAAGAATGGAAAACTCAAAAAGGATATTACACAACCGTAACAAAGCTTTCGGAGATAGGAAGCGCTACTCCCGAGGGAATAAGAGATTACATCAAATCTGCTTATGATACGTGGCAGGTTCCTCCGACATTTGTTTTGTTGGCAGCAGATGTGGATAAAATCGGGTATTTTTCGTATTATACTTCCGACAGTATAAGAACGGACTTAAATTACAGTTTGATGGATACTACGGATTACCTTCCCGATTTATATGTTTCTCGCTTCTCCGTTGGGGATACAACCCGGATGGATAGCCTTGTTAAAAAGACAATAAAATACGAAAAGAATAACTGGTCTAATGGTACGGGATGGTGTAAAAAAGCTTATTTTATTGCGACTACGGACGGAGGTAATCATTTTATAGCCGAGAGTACAAACATATATTGTATGGAAAAATGTCGCGCCAATGATATGATTTGCGATTCGTTGTGGGGATTCGCATCGTCGGGAACGCCTATTGCGCAAGCCGTAGATACGGGAGCTTCTTTTGTAATTTATTCGGGACATGGCGGAACAAGTTTATGGCAGGGGCCTGTTTTTTCAACTACCGAAGTTCATAATTTAACTAATGTAGATAAAGTTCCTTTTGTTGGCAGTTTTGCGTGTTACACGGGAACGTTTTCGGCAGACGAATGTTTTACCGAATCCTGGCTTCGTTCCGGATATCGTGGAGCGATTGCAACCCTTGGTTCTTCAGTTTCTTCTTACTGGGAAGAAGATGACCTCCTGCAAAAATATTTGTTTGATGAGATGTTTGATTCGGGGACTACCTGGACAATGGGCGCAATTAATACTGCTAAACTTTTGTTATACCAACACTATGGAGATACTTTAAATACGCAGGAATATTTCAGAATGTATAACTTAATAGGCGATGGCAGTATAGATATTTATTCGGATGTTCCGCATCCTATTGCAGTAAATTATCCGGGAGTGTTTCCTATTGGCGTATGTACTTTATACGTATCTCTTACCGATAAGGGAGCTCCGGTTAAAAATGCTCTTGTGTGCCTGAAAACAGATACTATTTATTCTTCATATACGGATGGGACGGGTTATGCAATAATTCCATTAAACACTTCAAGCCCATTTTTGGGAACGATTACGGTAACGGGACATAATCTGGCAACTTTTGAAGACAGCATAACAATTACGGGCGAACAGGAAAATTTCCCCGGTATTCAAACTTCTAAATTATCCGTATACCCAAACCCGGCTACAAAAAATGTAAACTTTATGCTTGAGTTAGGCAAAGATATTAAATTGGCTAACGTAAACTTGACTCTTAACATTTACGATTTAACCGGCAGTTTAGTAAAATCTTTTCCAATGACCCAATTACCCAATGACCCAATTACCTTTTTCAAATGGGATTGCAGGGACAGCTACAACAAAAAGGTCCATTCCGGAATTTACTTTTATAACCTTAAAACGACTACAGGCAAACTCTTAAAAACAAATAAGTTGATTTTATTGTAGGAATACATTACGAGTGGGTAGCCGCAGGCTTTAGCCTGCGTTAAGCTATGTAGGGATTATGACAGAAATTATAAACATAGAAACTAAAAACAACAAAGCCCAGGTTTGTTCCGGGGAATTAGTTGGTTTTGAGCAGGGCGGAATACAGTATATTCACGGCGGCGGTAAACCCTCAGACTTAAAACAAACAGAAGATTATTCCGGATGGCAGAAGTCTGAAATTATAATGTTTCCTATTGTCGGAGCGGTTGTAGGGTATAAAGTTAGGCTTGAAGACAGATTTGTTAATCATGATATCCACGGCATTTCCAATGCGATTGAATTTGTTACGGAAAGTCAGGAAAGCAATTCCGTTCAATTGGTTCAGCGATACGACGGGAAAGCCCCGATTAAAAACCCAAACTATAAACCCCGCAGCGCTTGCCCGGAATATCTTGAGTGGCCGTTTAAGTATGAACTTAGAAAATCAATAGAACTTACGGAAACGGGAATAAAAATCGGGATATCGTTAACTAATAAATCAAGCATAGATATGCCTTATATGTTGGGATTTCATCCTGCTTTCAGAACGCTGGGAAAAGTTCATCCTGCTGTTTTTGTTGAACTCAGCGGAGAGAGTTATACCTTGGAAGAAGTAATTAAGGAGTCAATCGAAGGCAACGGAGCACTTTTCCTTAAAGGGGTTGAGCGGTTATCTTATGAAAATACAGGCACAAAGAAAGGTTTTGAGTTTATATCCGGAAACTTTAACAACATAATGATGTGGTCTCCGGGCAAAGACTCAGGAATGTTTTGCATTGAACCCATAACAAATTTACCTGAGGAATCCCCCGCCGCACGGAAATATTTTGTCAATAAAACTCAACACAAAATAATTAAACCGGAAGAAACAAAAGACTATTGGGTTGAAATAAAACCAAAATTACTTTCTAAATAGTAAAAGAAATTTTCCACACAAATAATTTGTAATACAAAAAACTTGACAATTCTCTAATCATTTGTAAAGTGCTCGCATCATCCCTTGTGGGTGAGTAACTTACAAGGTCCCTCTGGGGTACGCTCTAGAGGGTTTTTTTTTATGAATAGAATTATATTCTTAATAGATGGATTTAATGTTTATCACTCTATATTAGCACTTGAGGAAGATACTGGTTGCTGTACAAAATGGTTAGATTATAAATCTTTATGTGAGTCTTACATTCCTTTAGGTGGAAAAGATGCTAATTTAGAAGCTGTTTATTATTTCTCCGCTATCCCATACTATTTAAATAAACCTGATAAAATCCAACGTCATAAGGATTATATTAAATGTCTAGAATCTACGGGAATTAAAAAAGAATTAGGTCGTTTCAAAGAAAAAAGTGTTTATTGTCAGCAATGTAGAAAGATGATTTTAAAACATGAAGAAAAGGAAACAGATGTTGCTATAGCAATAAAACTATTTAAAATTTTTCATAAAAAAGAATGTGATACTGCTATTATTATGACTGGCGATACCGATTTATCCCCAGCCGTTAGAGAATGCAATGCCTTATTCCCGAATAAAAAAATTATGTTTGCTTTTCCTTTCTTTAGATATAATGCAGAACTTAAACTTTTAGCTCCGGATTCATTTAAAATAGGTAAGGAACAATACATAAAACATCAGTTACCCAACCCTGTAATTCTCCCGGACGGACAAGTAATACACAAACCCCAAACATGGTAAACAATACAAATCAAATACCTTACCCAAATAAAGAGGAAACAATTTTAGAACGGTAAATATTTTTACCTCCTGCGAAAATGCCGGTATTTCAGTTGCAGACCATTTTGCCGATGCCGGGAAAATGGTCGAACTTGGCAGTGGTTCCCAAAGAAAAATAGATGATATTGCTTTAACCCGTTACGCCTGCTACCCAATTACTCAAAGCAATTAAGAAGAAAAAGGATTAAACAAAGTAAAATATAGATTCCCCTATTTTACCTTCAACACCTAAGATAAAATACAAATTCTAGAGCAAAGTGCGGGATTATCATTTTGTCCTTAATAGAAGACTTAGTACTCCGATAACACGAGCAATAAATAGAAGTTTGATACAAAAACAAGGGCAGGTTTTGTTCTACCTGCCCTTGTTTTATATGCTGTTCGTTTCTTAATTTTCTATTTCTTTCCCTTTTTCTTGTCTTCATCCACGACTTCGTATTCCGCATCTACGGGACCTTCACCCTGTGGTCCTGCGGATTGCTGAGCTTCCGGTCCTTGTGGGCCTTGAGTTTCCTGTTGAGGTTGCTCCGGTCCTACCCCTGCGCCCTGTCCCGGTCCTTGTTGGGCTCCCGTTTTCTTGTAAATTTCTTCGGCGATTTTGTAACTTGCATTCTGTAAAGTCTCCATCTTTTGTGTAATTAGCTTAGCATCGTCTCCCTTGAGAGCGTCTTTTAATTCCGTAATCGCTTTTTCTACCGTTTCTTTTTCGGATGGATTTACTTTGTCTCCAAGGTCTTTCAAATTCTTTTCCGTAGAGTATACAAGTCCGTCTGCTTTGTTTCGCACTTCTATTAATTCCTGTTTCTGTCTGTCGTCGGCTTCGTGTTCTTTTGCTTCTTTTTCCATTTTATCTATTTCATCTTTGCTGAGTCCCGATGAGCCGGTTATTCTTATAGATTGTTCTTTGCTTGTTGCCTTATCTTTTGCCGAGACGTTTAATATCCCGTTAGCGTCTATGTCAAAACTTACCTCTATTTGTGGAATGCCGCGTGGGGCAGATGGTATGCCGACCAGGTCAAATCTTCCGAGACTTCTATTGTCTTGCGCCATAGGCCTTTCCCCCTGTAGAACGTGTATGGTAACCGCGTTTTGTCCGTCTTCCGCAGTAGTAAATATCTGGGATTTGTGAGTCGGTATGGTTGTATTTCTTGAAATCATTGCCGTTCTCACTCCGCCAAGAGTCTCTATTCCAAGAGACAATGGAGTAACGTCTAGCAGTAAAACTTCTTTGCCTTTCTCGTCTCCGCCTGCGAGTGAGGATGCCTGGAGAGCAGCGCCAATGGCAACTACTTCATCCGGGTTAACGCTCCTATTAGGTTCTTTGCCGAAGAACTCTCTTACGAATTTCTGAATTCTGGGCATACGAGTCATTCCGCCTACAAGTACTACTTCGTCAATATCGGATATGCTTTTTAGTTGGGAACCTGTTCGATTCATTGCATCTTCAAGCGCTTTTTCGCAAGGTTTGCGTGAGCGTTCAATCAAATCGCCTACCAGCGCTTCTAATTTTGCTCTTGTTAATTTCTGGTCAAGATGTTTTGGACCCGATGCATCTGCCGTTACGAATGGCAAATTAATGGTCGTTTCCATAGATGTGGAAAGTTCACACTTTGCTTTTTCTGCAGCATCTCTTAATCTCTGTAATGCGCTTTTATCTTTACCCAAATCTATTCCATTAGTCTTTTTGAATTCGTCTATCAACCATTCTACCAACCTCTGGTCAATATTATCTCCACCAAGGTGGGTATCTCCGTTTGTGGACAAAACTTCAATAACTGCCGGTTTAGCCGACATATCTATTTCCAGTATTGATATATCAAAAGTTCCGCCGCCGAAATCATAAACCGCGACCTTTTCTTTTTTCTTTGTACCCACTCCATAAGCAAGCGAAGCTGCGGTAGGTTCGTTTATTATCCTGAGAACGTCAAGTCCTGCAATCTTACCCGCATCTTTTGTTGCCTGACGCTGCGCATCATTAAAATAAGCAGGAACGGTAATAACCGCTTTGCTTACTTTTTCTCCCAGATATGCTTCTGCAGATTTCTTTAAATACTGTAAAATCATAGCAGAAATTTCAGGAGGAGAGTATTCTTTCCCTCCCATTACAACTCGTGCGTCCTGATGCGGCCCTTCAGTTACTTTGTAAGGAACAAGTCTCATTTCATCGGACACCTCATCCTTTCTTCTGCCCATAAATCTCTTAATAGAATACACCGTATTTTCAGGATTTGTTACGGATTGTCTTTTGGCAAGAACGCCTACCAATTGTTCACCGGAAGGTGTCATTGTTGCTACCGATGGGGTAGTTCTTCCACCATCAGGGTTGGGAATTACCGTCCATTCCTTGCCGTCGGCAACCGCAACACAGGAGTTGGTCGTTCCTAAATCTATACCTATTGTTTTTTCTGACATTTTAGTCACCTCTCTCTATTTTTAAGAAGCCTTTTCCGTCTCCGGCGGGATTATCTCCACCTTGGCGGGGGCATCTTTTTGGTTGTTTTTATCTTTAATCTCTATTTCTACTTTTTGAGCAGAATCACATACTTTTGACACAATAACCTTTGCCGGTCTTAGAATTTTATCGTTCAAGGCGTATCCTCTACAAAGTTCCTTAACTATTATGCCATCTTCCGTATCTTTACTTTCTTCTACTCCTACAACTTCGTGTAACCTCGGGTCGAATTTTGTCCCTTTCCCGCTGAAAGGTTTTACCCCTTTAGAGTCAAGAAACGCCAAAAAGTTATTGTAAATAAGCTCTACTCCTTTATAAAAGTCATCAATTTTTGGAATTTCTACCGACTTACCCTTTTTTTCGGTCGAGTCGGATTTTGTTTCCCTGTCTTGTGGATTTAGGGCGTTGACCAATTTTAGTGCACTAAGAGCGTGTTCAAAATCGTCTACGACTCTTATAAAGTCTACAAGCATGTTCTCCCTTGTATATTGTAGTATTTCGGCCCGTTCTTTAACTGCCTGTTTTTTGTAGTTTTCAAGTTCGGCAAGGGAACGCAAGTATTTGTCCTTGTATTCCTCTGCTTCTTCTCTAAGCGTTTTGCATTTTTTGTTCATCATTGTTTTTGTCCTTTCAAAATGTTAGATGCGTATCTTAATAAAAGGATTCAATTATTAGAAATTTTTTTGATAGGACTTTTGTTTTTATGGTTGACAGTATAGGAAAATTGTTACAACATAACGAAGAAGATTGTAATTTTTGTGTATTACAAAAATGTAAAAATGAAGGGCATAATTATATTGTTTCTTATAATTGTTTCGGATGGGACAAAAGGAGAAGAATTATTCAAAGATAAGGAAATATTTAAGCCGGGAAGAAAATGGACTTATTCGGCTTTTTTTATTAACACAAAGAAAGATACTGTTGACTCTCAAAAAGTTGAATTGGAAGTTTTTAATGAATTGTGTGGCTCGCAAAGAAAAATAAAGTGGTTATACGGGAAACCTCAATCTTACGATTCGGATACTGGTTTGTTGAGGGAACTTAATGTACCTATTTCTTATATAAATGAAGAAGCGACCGGAGTTGTAGAAAACAATGAGGAGGTTTTTCTTCATCCTCCCAGGGTAGGCGCATTTGAATTTACCGAGCTTGCTCCTTTTCCTGATTTCTTTAGAAAGAAAAAAACAATGGGAAAATACATTGACTATATCTCTTTGGCGACACGAAGAATGGTTTGGGCTCAGAGTAAATACAAATGCTAAGGTTATCAAGAAAGTTGAAATCCCGACATTGTACAAGAAAATTCCGGAATGCTGGCAAATTGACGCAAGGGGAGAAAGTAAATTAGGAATATATAAAGCAACCTTTTATTTTCATCCTCAATACGGATTTGTCCGTTGGGAATATACAAAACCCGATAGTACACAAGTCATTCTTGACCTTGAAAAAGTTTCGGGGTTCTAAGAAGTAATAATAATCAAGATGGCTTTACCGGATTAATTCGCTTCCTTATTCACGTATACCGTCTGCGTTGGGTAAGCGAACTCGATTCTGCGCTTTTCGAATTCTTCTTTCAGCGTAAGGTTAATTGTCTGCTGGATATCCATATATTTATTATAGTCATTGTTTTTAACGTAATAAA